>JAQUMS010000299.1 GCA_028717985.1 Candidatus Omnitrophota bacterium | reverse complement strand
GTTTTGTATGAATTTAATAGCTCAAGAATTTATGATTTATAGGGTGTATGGCTTTTGATCGTGTAGGTACATATGTTTTTATTTTATAACGTGGTGACTTAAACTATGCTTAACGAAAATTTGCTTCTTGGTGTCCGCAGGCCGGGAAGGTATATCGGCCATGAATGGAATGTTTCCCGCAAAGACCATTCTCAGGCGGATGTTTCTTTTTGCCTGTGTTTCCCGGATTTGTATGATGTGGGGATGAGCAATCTTGGCTTACGTATCCTGTATGATATCCTGAATAAAAAAGATTCGTTCGTATGCGAACGCCTTTTTTGCCCGGATACAGATATGCAGGATGTACTTAAACAGAATAATAAACTTTTGTATTCCCTTGAAAGCGGGACTCCGGTCAAGGATTTCGATTTCCTCGGATTTTCTCTCGGGTATGAGTTACTCTATACAAATGTTTTGAGCGTTTTGGAATTAAGCGGGATCCCGTGTGAGGCGGCTTTTCGCGATCAAACCTTTCCTTTAATAATAGGCGGCGGGCCGTGTGTTTTAAATCCCGAGCCGATGCATGAATTTTTTGATTTGTTTGTTATCGGTGAGGCGGAAGACGCCAGTTTGGAAATTTGCGATGTGTACTCCCGGCGTAAAAAAGATTACCGGGAAGGCCGTTTTTCTAAAGAGGACTTGCTGAGAGAATTGGCAAAAATCAAAGGAGTGTATGTCCCGTCATTATATGATGTGAAGCATAGCGCTACGGGAGCGGTGGAAAGTTTTACTCCCCGGTATAAAGATGTTCCTGCGATAATAGAAAAAAGAATTGTCGCTGATCTTGATAAAGCGGTATTCCCTGTCCAATGGCTGGTGCCGTATGTTCAGGTAATTCACGACCGCGTTACGCTGGAAATTATGAGAGGGTGTCCTAATACCTGTAGATTTTGCCAGGCCCGGAGTTTATATTATCCCTTGAGATTCAGGGCTCCGGATACCGTTATGAACCTGGCAATGGAGACGTATCGCTGTACCGGTTATGAAGAAATGGCGCTCGGCGGGCTTTCGGTAAGCGATTATCCGGGGTTTGGCGAATTGCTTAAGCCGCTGGTTGATTATTTTAAAAAATATGCGGTCAGTATTTCGCTCCCGTCAATCCGTCCAAAACTTATGCTTGGAAGTTTCTCTTCTTTAATCGCGTCGGTAAGGAAAACCGGTCTGACATTTGCCCCGGAAGCGGGAAGTGAACGGCTCCGGGAAGTTTTAAGCAAAAATTTTGAGACAGAAGATTTTTTTACGGCGGTTGAAGAGTCATATAAAGCCGGATATCAGCACGTGAAATTGTATTTTATGACCGGTCTCCCGACCGAAAAAATAGAAGACTTAGACGCTCTGAGTGAGTTTTCGGTAAAAGTGTCGGATGTGCGTCGTAAAACTAACCGCGGTCCGGCTGAAGTTAATATCAGCATAAACACGATGATCCCCAAACCTCATACGGCGTTTCAGTGGGCGGGGATGGATGGTCCGGATGGGATGAAAGAAAAACAGGATTATCTGAAGGATAAAGTTAAAAATAAACGGCTTAAATTTAATTTTCACAACCGGTATATGAGTTTTCTTGAAGGGATTTTTTCCCGTGGTGACCGCCGGTTGTCCAGAGTTATTCTTCGTGCGTATAAAAAAGGCTGTCGTTTTGACGCCTGGAGCGAACATTTTCATTTCGAAACCTGGATGGATGCTTTTAAAGAAGAGGGGATATCGCCTGAATATTATCTGAGGGAAAAATCAACGAATGAACTTTTGCCGTGGGATTTTATATCCACGGGTGTTTCAAAAGATTCGTTATTGAGAGAATACAGGGCCACTACCGGTAGCGCATGATCTCCGGATCATCGCGTTCGCGCGGATCCCCCCCGGGGGTACTATTAATAAAAAATTCTTCTTTACATTTTTTTAAATGCGTGTTAGTATAATGTCCCGTTAAGTTCCGGCAGGTGCCGGGCGGGTGGCGTGTAAACACTAGGATTTTAAAGTGTTTTGCCCCAAGAAAAAATAGTTAAAAAAAATACTTGACAGATTTCGTTATCTGTGGTATATTAACACCTCTTCAATAGAGATCAAGTTTGACAAGTAAACCCTGCGGTCATAAATCGTTTACATTCATCAACTAATTTTTGATGCTGGGGTAAAATAGATTGCGCAGAGATAATTTATCCTGTGACGCAGTCATAGGGATTTGTCGTCTGTATTGTTCTTTTGAGATTTAAATAGCCAAGCCATCGAGAGGGCCTTCGTAATTATATTACGAGGGAACTTTTTGAGTGACAAAGTAATGAAAAAGTAATTATAGAGCCTATTAAACTTACTCCAAATTTATTCGGAGAGTTTGATCCTGGCTCAGAGTGAACGCTGGCGGCGTGGATTAGGCATGCAAGTCGAGCGATATTTCATATGAGGAGGTTGAAACCGCAAGGTGGATGCCAACGAGTTTGATTTATAGCGGCAAACGGGTGCGTAACACGTGAGTAACCTGCCTCTATAC
>JAQUMS010000298.1 GCA_028717985.1 Candidatus Omnitrophota bacterium | reverse complement strand
AAACCAAGTTTTCATATCCCAAAACAATTAAATTATCCCGCCCTTTGCCTCATGAATTGCCTGTACAATATCATAAAGACACAATGGTTCTTCTTGTCCGTGATCCCTGGTGGCTGTATACCTATTGGGAGGTGACCCCGGAAACCTGGGAACGGTTTCGCCAGCAATTAGGCGATGTGATCCATTCCTCCAAGAAGACACTGCGTGTTTACGATGTCACGGACGTGATATTTAACGGTGCTAACGCGCATCGTTTTTTTGATGTTGAAATGGGGTATGACGCGAGTAATTGGTATATAGATACCGGCGGACCTAACAGGTCATGGGTTGTGGATTTCGGTTTAAAATTGCCGTCGGGCGAATTCGTCACTATTTTACGCTCTAATATCGTGCGTACTCCATCCGATAGTCCTTCGAATGTGACTGATGAGGAATGGATGATCCCGAATGAGATTTTTGCCCGTTTATACGGGCTTGGTTTTGGTTTTGGGCAGAGTTCTCCTGTGGGCAAGGCATGGCAGGAACGGATGCGTAAAGCGCTTTTTTCCGGTATTCTCTCTTCACCCGGTCTTTCTTCTCCCGGCAGTCCCGTCAAAAAAAAGGCGAAAGAAAGAAAATTTTGGCTTGTGGTTGATTGCGAATTAATAGTGTATGGGGCGACTGAGCCGGATGCGGCGGTTACTGTTCAGGGGCGGCCTATTAAATTGCGTCCTGATGGGACCTTTACCCTCCGGTACGCTTTGCCCGACGGAAAACAGGTTATTCCCGTTCAGGCGGTTTCTGGTGATGAAGTGGAAGAACGTACAATTACTCCGATAGTAACCCGTGAAACTAAACGTGAAAATAAAATAAGAGAGACCGCACATGATTAAAGGATATCTTTGTTTGGTACTGCATAGTCATTTACCGTATGTCCGCCATCCGGAACATGAAGATTTTCTTGAAGAGGACTGGTTGTATGAAGCGATAACAGAAACGTATCTCCCTCTTATCTGGACGTTTGAAGGGCTGGTTAAGGATAATATTGACTTTAGAGTTACCATGTCAATGACCCCTACGCTTACCGCCATGTTATGTGATCCGCTTCTTCAAGGAAGATATTTAAAGCATATTAACAGACTCATTGAGCTTTCTCATAAAGAAATAGAGCGAACTGCCTGGCAGCCTTCTTTCCAGAAACTCGCGATCATGTATCTTAATAATTTCTGCAGAGCGAGGGATACGTTTGAACGGTATAAACGAAATCTCGCAATGGCTTTTAAGCATTTCCAGGATTTGGGAAAAATTGAGATAATTACCTGCGGCGCTACTCATGGATTTTTTCCTCTTATGGACGTAAGCAGGGAATCTGTTCGCGCACAGATTCAGGTAGCTGTAAGCCATTATGAAAGCGTGTTTGGGAGGAAACCTCGGGGTATATGGTTGCCTGAATGCGGGTATCACCCGGGGCATGATGAAATACTCAAAGAGGCGGGGATAAAATATTTTTTTACCGATACTCATGGCGTTTTGCATGGGACTCCGCGTCCAAAGCACGGTGTTTTTGCTCCCGTATATTGTAAAAATACCGGCGTGGCTTGTTTTGGCAGGGATTTGGAATCTTCGAAACAGGTTTGGTCATCCGTTGAAGGATATCCCGGAGATTATAATTACCGTGAATTCTACCGCGATATAGGTTTTGATCTGGAGTTTGATTATATAAAACCGTATATTCATCCTGACGGTATCCGTATTAGTACCGGGATTAAATATTACCGGATTACCGGCCCGGGAAATGTGAAAGAACCGTATGTTCCGGAATGGGCTCGTGAAAAGGCCGCTTCCCATGCGGGAAATTTTATGTTTAACCGTGAAAAACAGGCGGAATTCTTATATGAATTGACTAAGAATAAACCGATTATTGTTTCTCCCTATGATACGGAACTGTACGGGCACTGGTGGTATGAAGGTCCGCAATGGCTGGATTTTTTATTACGTAAAATTCACTGTGATCAGAAGACGATCCGTTGTATTACTCCTTCGGAATATCTCGCTGAACATCCCCGTAATCAGGTTATTACTCCGTCTATGTCCAGCTGGGGATGGAAGGGATATAATGAGATGTGGCTGCAGGGATCGAATGATTGGATTTATCGTCATTTGAGCGCCGCGTCCGATAGGATGAGCGAACTTTCCCGTTCACGGCCTCACGCTGAAGGTGTGACGCGCAGGGCGCTTGACCAGGCGTTGCGTGAATTATTACTGGCGCAAAGTTCTGATTGGGCTTTTATCATGGGAACAGGAACGCATACGGAATACGCAGTCCGCCGCACAAAAGACCATTTATTGCGTTTTACCCGGTTGTATGAAGATATTAAATCAAATTCTGTTGATCCCGACTGGCTTTCTGAACTTGAATATAAGGATAATTTATTTCCCGCGATAGATTACCGGGTTCAACAGTAAATAAAAGGTCAAGGGTAAGGGGAAGTCTTCTGCAATTTGCGGCTGAGCCCATCCTTGACCTTTCTTTTTTTAGGAATAGTTATGGGAT
>JAQUMS010000297.1 GCA_028717985.1 Candidatus Omnitrophota bacterium | reverse complement strand
TCCGATAAATAAACAAACCATGCGCGTTTTTAAACGACCGAGTCGGCTTAGTGCTTACCGAGGTAACTGCCATGGAAACTTCCGGAATAATGCTATAATGCGATAAAGCTGCTTCAAGAGATACATAAGAAGGGAAATAAAGGCGATTAGCAAGATAAAAATCCGGATACGTAGAATTTACCAATAAAACCGGCTCATAGATTCCGTTTTTTAAGGTGCGAATCCAGCCTTTTTTATTCCAACGGTACAATTCTTTACGCACGGCAGACAAGGATTCATGAGGAAAAAATGCCCGAACATCCCCATAGGAAAAAACAACAAAATTGTGCCGCTGAAGTACGGTTAAAAGATTGGAATAAGTCATTTTAATATAGAGACATTAATGTCCTTATTATGAAATGAGAATACCATGCCACCTTTGCTATGTCAAGCTCATTTTTAGTTCTCAAATTCTTTATACAATTCTTCCGTTGACCTGATCATTTCTTCAAGTGAAAAATCATCAACCACCCGTTTCCTTCCATTTTCACCCATCTGTAATCTCAATTCTTTATTCCCTGCCAGCTTTTCTATAGCGTCAGAAAGCGCGTAAACATTTTTAGGAGGAACTAAGAGACCTGTAACCCCATCAACAACAACCTCCGAATTCCCTCCTACAGAAGTAGCTATAATCGGCTTTCCCGCGGACATAGCCTCCAACGCGATGATCGGCAACCCCTCTCTCAATGACGGTAAAACCACAATATCCACAATTTCATTTAAGATATGCGGAACATCTTTCCTAAGGCCGGTAAAAATGATTCTGCCGCCTTCACGAAACAAAGTTTCAAACAACGGCCCATCTCCTACCACAAGCGTTTTTATTTTAGGGTTATTTAACTTCTCTAAAGCTTCAAAAAGAAGTATATGCCCTTTTTGCGGCACCAGCCTTCCAATAATTGCAACTATTATATCATCATTATCAAACTTTATATTTTTATCATTAACTTTGACCTCTCGTATTTCAAATTTGCTTTTTAAAACCTGTAAATCATCAATCCCATTATGTATAACGCTGATTTTATCAGCGGAAATTCCCTGTTTAACATAAAAATCTTTAACACTTTTTGAAACTGCGATAATTTTATTTGTCTTTCCGCTTAACCACCGGTCTATAGCAAAATGATACCACGACTTCCAGGTATCCTCATTGTGTTCTGTGGCAATCACAACCGGAACTCCGACTTGAAAAGCAGCTATGCGCCCCCACACATTAGCGCCCCATAAATGGGTATTTACCACATCTATCTTATTTTTCTGTATAACCTGTTTGAGCTTACCGATTATACTAAGATCAAATGCCCCTCTTTTATGCAAATCAATTACTTTAATGCCGACAGCCTCTAATTCCTCCGCGAATTTACCTTTGTCATTCAAACAACATATGATCGGATTGAATTTATTTTTATCCAATCCTTTGGCAAGATTAATCACTACTCTCTCCGCCCCACCCAAACCCAAAGACCATATTACAAAAAGAACATGTATTTTGCCATCTTTATCAGGGCCATGCTGAAAATATCCCCCGGAACGACCTTTCTTTAACAACGTTCTTGTAGTAGTTATCTTATGCAGCCCGTCAAAAGCCCCGCAAAGCTTTTTTTGGAAATCAAAAAGCGAATCTTTGCCGCTTATTTCCGTCCGGTTAATTTCAAATAGATCACATCCGGGAATATTTCCTCCGGGATTAATCGTAAAAGCGCATTGAAAACCTGCTCTCTTTACCGTTTCTTTTACTTCTTCAGCATAATCACCATAGGGATAACAAAATGCCTCAATTTCAGGATTTAATTCACGCCTAATGATTTCTCTTGATTCAAAAATTTCTTTTCTTCTTTCTGCGACGGATATTTGGGATAAATGCGGATGATTTACCGTGTGTGCCCCGAATTCAATTCCCTGCATAGCCATAATACCGGCTTCTTCCCAACTTAACATATCAGGTACAGGCATATGATTATACCGGGAACGCCTTTTATCCGTGCCGATCATTCCCGTGGTAAGAAAAATAACTGCCGGAAAACTCAATTCTTTTAAAACCGGAAACGCGTTCAGATAATTATCCCGGTAACCGTCATCAAAGGTTATAACTACTTTGCGGGATAAGTCTTTATTATCTTTTCCCGACCTTAAAACTTCCAGCATCTCTTTTAAATCTAAAACCTCATACCTTTCTTTTTTCAGATATTCCATCTGTTCCCTAAACACCACAGTATTGACAACAAGATCATTCGGTTTAAGAATATCATTAACACGATGATACATCAAAACACGAAATCCTCTGGATATACGGCATGCGCCGCTGAAATAAAAAAGGTTCGTGGCCGCCGTACGGATAAATTTTTTCATTGGGTCAGTCCGGCATACGAAGAAAACAATTCTTTTAAATGCTTCGCATTCCTTTCAGCATTAAATTTCTCTTCCACGATTTTTCTTCCTTCCAACGCAGTCTTCTGCCTCAGTTCCGGCTCCTCTATAAGCCGCTGGATTGTATCTG
>JAQUMS010000296.1 GCA_028717985.1 Candidatus Omnitrophota bacterium | reverse complement strand
TAAGGGAGGGACGGGGTTAGGTTTAACTATAGTGAGAAATATAATTGAAATGCATGGAGGAAAAATAAAGTTTGAAAACCGGAAAGAACAACGTGGTCTTCGTGTAACGTTGATGTTCAAGGTCTAAAAAGGAGGTACGCAGTATGGCATTAAAAAAAATATTGATTGTTGATGATGAGGTCGGTTTTACAAAATTAGTGCAATTAAATCTTGAAAAAACCGGAAAATATGAAGTGAGGATAGTGAATCAAGGGGTTTTTGGCCTCACAGCCGCAAAAGAATTCAGACCCGATCTTATATTTTTGGATATTATAATGCCGGATATGGCCGGTTCCGATGTGGCTTTACAGCTTAAAGAAGACGAACAGACTAAAGATATTCCGATTGTATTTTTAACCGCGATAGTACGGGATGAAGAATTGCGGTCAGGCGGAAGTATTATTGGCGGTCATCCGTTTATAGCCAAACCGGTAAGTCTTCACGTGCTTTTGGATACTATTGAAAAGGTTCTTGGTAAATAATGTTTCCGGTGAAATTTTTAAGCCCGGAGACTACACGATATATGGCGTGGTAATTAAAATGAGATATGAAGGATAATTCCGGTTTTATGCGGGCGGCATTGAGAGAAGCGCAGAAAAACCTTGTTGTTTTTGACGGAGGGCCGTTCGGCGCGTGCATTGTGAAGGGCGGCCGTTTGATTTCCGTGGGAAGAAATACGGTTTTAAAAAATGATGCCACCTGCCACGCTGAAATAAATGCGATTCGCGCCGCCTCAAAAAAATTAAAAACATATAATTTGTCCGGCTGTGTTACATATTCTACAACCGAGCCATGTCCTATGTGTTTCAGTGCGATCCACTGGGCGAGGATAGACACGGTAGTATTCGGTACGACGATAGCGGATGTAGGAAAGCGCGGCTTTAATGAGCTAAAAATATCCGCGGGATCCATGAATAGGCTTGGTAAAGCCGGCATAAAAATAATTCCCGGTTTTTTGAGAGATGAATGCCTTTGTTTGCTGAAAGAATGGGATTCTTTGCCGGAGAAACAGCTCTATTAGTTCTTGCCAGTCTGCCGGTAGACTGGGCTTTAGCTTATAGCTTGTGCTAAGAGCAAAGCGTGTCTTCTATGGAATAATGGCGGTATCTATATATATTGACAATTTTTTATATCCCCGGTACAATATTTCGTAACTTACGAAAGGGGAATGGTTTGGGTAAAAGTAAATAGAAAATAATCAAGGGCGACTCTTTATTTAAAAGGAGCCGCCCTTTTTGCTACAGAGGTAGCACACCGGTTCTATTCCTCTTGAACCGGGTGTAAGTACAGACGGCACACTGGCCCTATTCCGCTTGGGCCAGGTGTAAATACAGAGGTAGCACACCCGTTCTTATAGGGAAGCGATCGGTGTATCATTTGTATGATACACACCTTGCCTTAAAGGAAGGCAAGTGTATGGCATTTGCCATACCGGCCCTATTCCACCTTAAGGAAGGTGCGCTTGGCAATCCTTTATGCCAGGTGCTATTAAAATTTATCACAATGATCAATATAATTTTATTAGCTTTTCTCATTGCCACAGGTATCGGTATTGTTTTTTTTAACCGCCTCATCAGATATAAATTTCTGATGAAAGAAGCATGGAGCGGGATTGATGTTCAGCTCAAGAGGCGCCATGATCTTATTCCGAATATCCTGGAATCTGTATGCGGCTATGAACACTATGAGCGAAAATTGTTTGAAGATATAACCGTTATCAGGTCCCGGGTAATAGCGGCGGATGATATACGTATTAAAGCGGAAGAAGAGAAAAATCTTTCATGCGCTTTACGTAAAGTTTTTGCCCTTGTTGAAGCGTATCCCCAGCTTAAAGCAAATCAGTTATTCCTTGATTTACAGAAAAACCTGAGTGAAATTGAAGATCAGATCCAACTCTCCCGGCGTTATTACAATGGAACGGTGCGTAATTACAATACGTGCGTGGAGTCATTTCCCGGGATCATTATCGCTTCTCTTTTTAATTTTAAACAGGGAGAATTTTTTGAAATTGAATATGCCACCGAGAGGCACGTGCCTGATATAAAATTCAATGTATGAAAAAAACAATTTTTTATATTATCTGGGCTTTGCTTTTATGCCCTGTTTTCGCCTTTCCGCAGGATCGTGACGCAGAAAAGATCCTTAATTTTGAAAGTGTGATACAGGTAAATGCCGATTCCACAATGAACGTTATTGAGACTATTCAGGTACATGCTGTGGGCGCGGCTATCCGTCACGGCATATACCGGGAGTTTCCTACCCGTTATAAAGACAGGTTTGGAACTACGTATACTGTGGGGTTTGATATCGTGCGTGTCCTGAAAGACGGCCAACCGGAAAGTTTTCGAGTCCAATCATCGGGAGCCATGAATAAGGGGTCTTCGGAATTTTCATTAGGGAACGGTAAACGGGTTTATATCGGCAGAAGTGATGTATTGCTTGAGCCGGGCGATCATACGTATACGATCGAATATAAAACTAACCGTCAGCTTGGTTTTTACAGGG
>JAQUMS010000295.1 GCA_028717985.1 Candidatus Omnitrophota bacterium | reverse complement strand
ATCCCGAGATGTCAGTTTTTACTTCCACGTGAAGGTCTCCCCTTGATTCAGTTTCTTTTAACTTTCGTTTTAAGTTTTTTCTGGTTGACGAACCGAGATTTTTTAAATATTCGTCTGCGGAGGTAAAGGGGAGATTGACGTTCACGGTTGGGAAGCTTTTGACTTCAAAAAAACCGTGTTTTGCCGGCAGGGAAGAGAGCATGTGCTTGTCTTTTTGCAGGAAATCCTTGAATAATATCAGGGAGCATTTATCCCGCGTGCAAACTTTGTTTATCCCGTATATCAAGCAGTCTATTAGTATTTCCGGGGAAGGACGTGTTTTGTCAATTCCAATAGTTCCGTTTTCCCCGAAAGGGGATCCGACAAAGAGCGTCCGGCATATGAGGAATTTCGGAAAAGCTCTTCGTATAAAAATAATAATGGTTTTCAGAAAACCGTCAACTCCGATATCAAGATTGAAATCGCCGATAAAGAAAGGCGCGATTAATACCGGTATCCCGTGTTCCTCTATAAGCGCGAAATGAAAAGAAAACTCTTTTAGGTTTGATTCCTCAAGTGTTTTATAAAAGCCGTAGCCTTCAGGGATATCTCCTATAACGCGCGCCCAATCTTCGCGGGCTATTTTTGTAATAGAATCAACGGTATAAAAAGTCATGAAAAGTAGAAGTGTTCTGAATATAAAGTATTACTAGTTGAATTTGAAGGTATTTTATCATAGAATAAAGCAGAGTATACTATAATATTAATTCGTACGTAAAAATTTATATGCTGGGCTCATGTGTATATATAGAGAGGTTCCTCCGACTGCGGGGTTTTCGCTTGGAATACGTGATTACTGGTCCCTTCTCAAGCCGTCTTCATACACAAAGACTTTGGAAGATGATTTTAAGGAATATCTGGGCGTTTCCTATGCCCGGGTCACCTATTCCGGAACCGCCGCTTTGTATTTCATTCTTGAGACCCTGAAAATTATTTCTCAGCGAAGGACGGTTGTTATTCCTTCATATGTGTGTCCTCTTGTGCCTCTGGCTATCGCACGGGCTGGGTTTACAGTTGCAATCTGTGATATGAATGGGGAATCGTTTGATTATAATACCACAGAGCTTGAGGTTATGTGTAAGGGGAATCCTGATGTCGCGGCTGTTATTGTCGTTCATTTGGCAGGCATGCCTCTTGATATGGAAAAAATTCAGGCTCTTACAACTCCCCGCGGGATATTCGTTATAGAAGATTGTGCTCAGTCTCTTGGAGCGGAATATAAAAAGCGGAAAGTCGGATCATGGGGTGATTTTTCTTTTTTCAGCCTCTGCCGGGGTAAGGGGCTTACGGTGTATGAAGGTGGTGTTGCTGTCGCAGGTCAAAGCCGTTATGCTGAAATACTGGAAAGAACAATTCAGTCGCTGGAAAAAAAAGATTTTTTAGCTGAAGCGGTTAAGATTATCGAATTGTTCGGTTATGGTTTTTTTTACCGCCCATTGTTATTCTGGTTTGTTTTCAGTCTTCCGCGCATGTTTTGGGAATCCCGAGGGAATGTAGTGAGAGCGTACGGGGAAGATTTCGGGATTAATTTTCCTGTGCATCGGGTGTCGGGAATCAGGAAGGTGTTAGGCCATGCGACGTTTTGCCGCCTTGACCGGGAGATAGAAAAACAGCGTGAAAAAGCCCGTTATTTCCAGGATCAATTGCGTGATGTCCCGGGTGTTCGTATTCTCCCGGAGCCTTCTTTATGCAGAGGAACGTATCCATACCTCACGGTTTTTTTTGACGACCCTGGCAGGCGGGATATCGTGTTGCATGATTTAGAGCGTAAAGGTCTTGGAGTATCTCTTGTGTATGTTCACGCGATTACCGCATATCCGTATTTACGCTCCATAGTCGGAGACAAAAAGTTTTCTGTCGGCAGTAAGTACTCCCGGTCGGCTCTTACAATTTCTACAAGCGTTTTTGTGCGGAAAGAAGATATGGACTCGGTTATTTCTGTTTTACGTAAAAATTAAATTTTTTGAATATGTGCCCTGTAAAAATAAAAAATCTAAACGGTACAACTTCCCATATAAAAGGAAAACAGAAGTCACAGGCATGGGATTTTGATTATATTTCTTCTCCTCTTCCTGTTTTGCTTCAGGGATTAAAAACTACGGAAAAAGGGTTATCTGATGCAGAAGTACTTGTCCGGCTTCAGGATTATGGATTTAATGAGCCGGCAAAAAAGAAAAAAAGAACTCTTTTATCGCAAATCCTTCTCAAGTTTATTAATCCCTTGGTTATCGTGCTTTTGATTATCGGCGGTTTTTCCCTGTTTTTTGGAGAAAAGATCAGTGCTGTGCTTGTGGGATTAATGGCGGTTTTGAGCGTGATCCTTTCTTTTATTCAGGAGTACCGTGCGGGAAAGGAAGCGGAAAAATTAAGCGAAATGGTGAGAGCCACGGCTACTGTGTTCAGGAACAGCAGACCTAAGGAAATTAAGATCCGGGAGATAGTACCCGGTGATATAGTTGATTTGTATGCCGGAGATATGATTCACGCGGATTTAAGGATTATTTCCTGT
>JAQUMS010000294.1 GCA_028717985.1 Candidatus Omnitrophota bacterium | reverse complement strand
TATAACCGCCGAAAGTGTTTTTGATGCTACGAAATATAATCCCGCCCGTTCCGAACAGACAGAACAAGTTGCCCAGCAGCCTTCAAGGCCGGGTGAGAATTTTTACGTTATTATGGCGGGGCAGGATTATAAAGCGAACAGCAAAAATCAGATCGACATGCCGAAATACCAGCGGATGGCGGGTTCAGTTTATAGTGATCTTACCGCCGCCGGTGTCAAAAAAGAAAACATTGTAGTTCTTTCAGATAATGCTTTGCCGACCGCGAGCGGAACCATTACTCCTGACTATAGCGCGAATGCCGCCGGTTTACAGCAGGCAGCTACAGATTTAAATACACGGATCGGCACTCAAGATACCGTGGTTTTCACATACTTAGGCCATGGTACCGAAAATTATATTAATCCCGCGGATGGTTCAGCGAGGGCAATTTCAGAAAATACCTTAAGCTCTATTTTAACCGGTTTAAACGCGGCTAAGCTTGATGTTGTTATGGATTCTTGCTCTTCCGGCACGTTAACCGATGCTTTCCAGAAATATGAAGACCAGAAATTAGGTATCGGGGTATTTTCTTCTTCTGATAAAGAAGAAACCTGGGTCATTGATGATAAATCATACGCTACGTATTTCTTTGACAAATTAACTGAAAATTTAAAAGCTGAAGGGTCAACCCTTGAGAGCAATCTTGAATCCTCGTTAATTGAATCACACACCTATGCCAAAGATATTATAACCGGACAGGATAAAACAACGTCTACTATTGAAAAAGGTATTTCAGACGGCGAATATTTTGCATGGAATAATCAAGCGATGATCAAAGAAGGAAAAACCTCTTCTTTACAGGATCCTCAGATGGCGCTGTTTGGGACAGGTTTATTATCCGGTGCCGGTGATTCCGGTACTCCTCTTCAGGTAAGCAATACGATTGTCGAAGAAAGAAATGAGAACCTGGCATGGCTGGCGAACATAGGCAAAAGCGGCCCGGCTCCTGTTGAACAGGTTGATATCCGGCAAACAGGTGAAGGTCTTACCTTTACATTTGACGGTACTGATCAAAACCAGAACGCAAAATATCAGGTATTATTGTTCAATAAAGGAGATGCATCGGTTTATTCCGATAACAAAAATGCAATTGCTTCCATGGATATGACTGTTTCTCCGAACGGGCAGGGAGTAGTGAACGGTAAATTCAATACGTTTAACAGCGGCGATTACGCGATTAAGGTTGTTCCTACCGGTGCTGACGGCGGGGTAGGAAAATACAGCGTATTTGAATTTCAGGCTAATCCCTGGCAGGCGGAATCTGCAAAGATTACTGTTCACCAAGAAGGAGATAGTATATACATTAATCCGGAAATTGCCGGAAGCCCGACAGCCGGCAATGTTGATAAATACGAATTATATGTGGTAGCTGCCTCTGATTCATCGAACAAGATACAGGCACTTACTCTTGAAAACTCACAAGTATATCATAAAGGCTCAACCGCGGAAGAATCGGGAATCGGTATCGGCATACCTGAAACAAACTGGCTTTCCATGGAGAATGCAAAATCAGATAATCCGGAGTTAAAAACCTGGCTTGAAAATAACAAGGATGCCGAATTACAGCTTCAGGTTGTTACTGTTGATAAAAACGGGCGTTCCAGTGAGCCGTTAATCGGAACCATTACTAATAACGCTGTTACTCCTACCGCTCCGGCGAGTGTTGCCAAGGTGCCGTTCTTTTCTCAGCCCGAAGGTAGTACTGTCTGCGGTATTAAAACTATCGATATGCTTCTTAATTATTATGGCGTGGATAAATCTGATAGTGAAATAGGCGGGGCGGTTTGGACTGCGGATAAGGCGAATCCGGGACAAAAAACCACATATTTGACGGATATGGAAAATTATCTGGACCAATATGGCCAGGCTAAAACCGAAACAGTTAGTTCTTTTGGCCAATTACAGCAGATTTATAATCAGAAACAGGAACCGTTTATCTACCTGAGTGAAGAACAGAAAGGTAATGGTATTGAAGGCCATTACATTGTGGTAAGCGGGATAGATCATCAAGGGAATGTTTATTTTAATGATCCATTAAGTTTTGGTCCTAATATGTATAGCGCAAAAACATTTCAGGCTATGTATGTGTCATATAGCTCAAAAAATACCGCCGTTTATTTTGATTCATTTGGTTCCTCCAGCAGTAATGGAAATACCGGAGTCCAGGGACAGGGCGGCGGCAGCAAGTATGTGGATGTTACCAAAACAGCGTTTGCCGCAGCTATGAGAGGCGAGAAAACGCAGGAACAGCAGCAGAATAGCCAGACCGCTACTACAACAAAACTTTTGGATAATAACGCGTATAATTCAGCTTCTGAATCAAGAGACGCGGCATTTGAAGCTGGTGCCTCGGCTCCAAAAGATAAACAGTTATCATGGATACCCTGGGATACAGATTTAGGGAATATGAGAAGCGGAAGCAGTTTTGATAACAATCCTTTCTTTGGAGATTACGGGACTCCGAAAGAAGCGCGCAATGCCAACGGCATTACCAGCAGTTTTGATAATAATCCTT
>JAQUMS010000293.1 GCA_028717985.1 Candidatus Omnitrophota bacterium | reverse complement strand
TGATTATTACCGCGGCAGTTACTGAATTTGAGCCCCAAGCTTCCGGAGGAAGCGCCGGAATAGGTGGCGGCGGGGGTATTGGCAGCGGGATCCTCGGAGGGTTATTAGGCGTATCTCTTAATAAAGCCCATATGGCACTTGATATTCGTGTTGTTGATGCTTCCACATCTGAAGTGCTTGCCGCAACGCGTGTGCAAGGCCAGGCTTCGGATATTTCCGGAGGTTTCATGACGGGGTTCATGGGGAATTGGGCGTTAGGCGGCGGGTTATCCGCGTACGCGAACACGCCTATGGAAAAAGCGATACGTATCTGTATTATCGAAGCGGTACGGTATATTTCACAAATTGTACCGGCTAATTATTATAAATATTAACCTTCGTAAAATTATCTGTTCAGATTTTTCTGAAAGTACGAAGGTTTCTATAGGGAGGTAATTACCATGGGTAAAAGAAAACGCAGGGGAAAGTTAAACTGGCGGTCAAAAAAAGCAAATCACGGACGTAAACCGAATTTGGGATAGATAACCAGTTTCTAAAAAAGTTGCCGGCGCCAAAAACTGCTTGAATGCAGGGTTTGGCGTTCTTTTTTTATCCGTTTTAGATTGCGATTAGAACGGATAACCGGTTGTACGATTATAATATAAAGGTACAGGGAGCCAGTATGAAAGCGATTGCTCTTATATCCGGCGGGTTAGACAGTATGCTTGCCGCTAAAATTATGCAGGGCCAGGGTATCGAAGTTATCGGTCTGCATTGCAGCACGCCTTTTGATACCTGCGCGAAGAAAATGAACGGCGATACATCGCAATTCATGAAGTTTGTCGGGGAATCTTTGGGTATTCCTGTTATCGTCACGCATTTAGGAAAAGAATTTCTTGATATTGTAAAAAATCCCCGCCATGGATACGGTTCGCATGTTAATCCCTGTATTGATTGCCGGATCTTTATGCTGGGAAAGGCGCATGAGTTAATGCTTTCTCATCAGGCGAACTTTATTATTACCGGTGAAGTGGCTAATCAGCGGGATATGTCTCAGCATAAGCCTACGCTGAGGATGATTGAGAAAAGAGCCGGTCTCCTTGGGTTAATTGTCAGGCCCTTATCCGCGAAAATCCTGCCGGAAACAATCCCTGAGCAAAAAAACTGGATACAGCGGGATAATTTATTTAATTTTAACGGAAGAAACCGCCGTCCCCAAATTGAACTGGCGAATACATTAGGGATACATAATTATTCACAGCCGGCAGGCGGATGCCTGCTTACCGACGTGAATAACGCGCGTAAAATCAGGGATCTTATTGAGCATAACCTGTTTAATCTTGAAGAAGTTGCGTTGATGAGAACAGGAAGGCATTTTCGGCTTTCTCCGTTCGCGCGTTTAATTGTCGGTCGTGACCAGCGGGAAAATAAAGTCCTTGAAGATTTTGTGCGCGAAGGGGATTATCTATTTACATCCCCTGATGACACTGCCGGGCCTTGTGCTCTTGGCAGGGGGGAGTTTGACGGTTCAATAGTTGAACAAGCCTGTAAAATAACTTGTTATTATTGCGATAAAAATGATAAAATGGAGTTGGTAATTAAGTATAAAAAAGTTCCGGAAGATTGTTTTAAAGAAGTGAAAGTTTTCTCTGTTCTTCCGGAAGACTTGAAGAAAATAAGAATATAGAGAATGCGTGAAGCGGTTTTGTACAAAAAACTGGAGAATAAGGAAGTTGTGTGCGATTTATGCGCCCACAGATGCCGTATTAAAGACGGCGCTTTTGGCTTTTGCGGGGTGCGCCTGAATCAAGCGGGAATTCTTTATTCCCTGTCGTACGGCAAAGTGATCGCGTCTCACGTTGACCCGATTGAGAAAAAGCCCTTATATCATTTCTTTCCGGGGTCAATGAGTTTTTCTATTGCCACCCCGGGATGTAATTTTGTCTGCGGGTTTTGCCAGAATTGGGAGATTTCCCAGCTGAAATCAAAAAGAGGTTTATTTGATGATATTCCGTTTACTTCTCCCGAAGACGTGGTTTCCTCCGCGGTAAAAAATAAATGCAGGAGTATTTCGTTTACCTATACGGAACCGACAATTTATTTCGAATTCGCTTTGGACACGGCAAAAATTGCCAAAGCACAAGGGTTATACACTGTTTTTGTGACAAACGGATATATGTCTGAAGAATCGGTACGGATGATTTCTCCGTATCTTGACGCCGCTAACGTTGATCTTAAATTTTTTAAAGACGAATCATATAAAAAAATATGCGGAGGGAGCCTGCAGCCGGTTCTCCGTTCCATCGCACTGATGAAACAGCTTGGTATCTGGGTTGAGGTGACAACTCTTGTTGTTCCCGGGCAGAATGATTCTTCTGAAGAGCTAACCGGGATCGCGGAATTTATCGCCGGGATTGATAATACGATTCCCTGGCATATTTCCCGGTTTTATCCCCAGTATAAAATGAACAATCTGGAACCGACGCCGGAAGAAACATTAAAAGAGGCGCGGGAAATTGGTTATAGCCGCGGGTTAGGGTATGTGTATGTCGGGAATGTTCATGGATGGGGAAGCGATA
>JAQUMS010000292.1 GCA_028717985.1 Candidatus Omnitrophota bacterium | reverse complement strand
AAAGGAACCAGCCAATAACCGGAACAGAAGCCGCTAGCAAAGCGAACTTAAAAACACCGGTCGAATTCAGAGGAAAATTATTAAGGTATATGGACCAGGGGCTCAGACAATCACATCAGCTGTAAAAAGATACCGAAGCAGGGACAGTAACCATAATCAGCTGTGATCAGTTCTGGGTAGTGGGAAAGAGCATCAAAGGGAATGAAAAGCACGGATTAAAAGTATATGCGCAGAGCCAGGCATTTACGAAGGAAAAAGAAGGATTAGGAAGATTACTGGTAGATGAAGACGGGACATTGCTGGAAATGCATGAAAAGAAGAAATATACGGATATGATCAAGACATTCGGAGCGGAAGAAGGATTAGTGAACATGGCATTATACCGGATGAGAGAAGAAGTAGTGGATGGCTTGATCCGTCATTATGGCAAATTCGTAGAAGCAAAGAGAGAAGTAGATACATCATTAGACTTACTTGAACCGTATACAGGAGTAAAAAGAGAAGGAAAAGAAGAATACTATGAAGCGGCGAAGAAACTGAGAGAAGAAGGAATAAGCTTTGGAGCGTTGGATATAGGGAAATACGGATACTTTGTGGATACCGGATCAAATAAGGACTTATATGACGTATATCAGAAAGAGATCAGAGTATCAGCGGTATTGAGAAGATTACTGAACGTGAGAAAGAATATTATTGCATCACCGGAACTGGAAGCAAAAGTAGAAGAAGAGGAGAGATTAATAGAGAAAGGGTTGATGAAAGCAGAAGACAGAAGATACAAGATCAGTCCTGACTCAGTGGTCATATACTCAGATGCCAAATACAGCGCGAATATCGTAAGCAGTGTAGTAGTGGGAACATTCGGGGATCATGTGAATGCGTATGAAGCGCTTGTTTGGGATGTAAGAGATGAAGAAGTGATAGTGGCGGGGATGGAAGAATTACAGGCGGGAGTGATCATGGGAGGGAAGCAGGAAGTTATCAGTTCCAATATCCATGAGAACCCGAAAGGAAAGATAGGGGATGTAACCATATTCGACACAAAGAAATTCAGCGGATACACATTCAAGGAGATAGAGAAGGAAGCGAGCAGGCAGCATCCGAGGGATATAGAGGGGAAGAAAGCGGAGTTGGTGAAGAATTACTACCACAGGCCGGGATTTGTTGGGGAATATGATGGTGGAGATGTTGAGACGAAGGACGAAGGACGAAGGGTGAAGGATGTAAACTCCAAGAGCTATGAGTTAAGCTTGTCCGCCGATGATGTAGTGGCGGGAGCTATGAGCTATAGAGACGGCGGGGATCTTCTTTATTTGGATACTGCTTTCTGGCACGTAATTGAAATGGTCCGTTCAGTATATGAAAGCAATTCTGAAGCGATTATAATCCTTGCGGTATTAGCAGTTCTCGTTGCAGGTAAAAAGATATGGCCTCGTATTGAAAAAGAATTAGATGACCGCAGGACATTCAATAGATTTGAAGAAGCGACAGCCCAGGATTTAAGCGTTGATTCAAGCCTGATCCTGAGAATCAGGGAACTTATTGCCGAATATGATGAAGAATCAATTATTGAATACCTGGCGGATATTGCCCTTGAGAATGAGGATGAAGCTAAAAAAGTCTGGATGATTGTAAGAGACAGCCGTGAATTGAAAGAAAACTTCGTTTCTGAAGCAAATGACGCGTATATATCTTTATTATGGATTATAGGATTCGCGGGAGAAGATCTGAGCAGGGAAAATTTACCTGAAGATTTTACGCGCAGGCTGGAAGAGGCAAAAGAAGAGATCCGTATTTTGGAATTATTTGATTATACGTCTATCTACGAAAAAATCGATGAAAACGACCAGGATGGTTTGGAAGAATTGGAATCGCAGATCGTTAATAAACTTTCCGATGAGCAAAAACAATTTATTAAAGGTTTGTATGTTACTGATGAAGGCGTGTTGGTCGGCAGATACGGAGCTGTGGATTTAACTGATGATGAATCTCCGTTTATGCTTGTTGGTGATGATTTTGAATGGGACGTAACCGATGATGAAATTGTCTGGCAGTGGAATGGACGGGAAGGTGAATGGAACTCGGATTATTTTGACGGCGGCGACCGTACGCAGATTGTGGATACCGAGATTGTTAATTTCAACGCCGATGCCGTAAAAGATTATCTGGTTATTATTACCGTGTATAACGAACAGGCGATCATGAGAAAGACCATCAACACGATTGAAAAAATCGGGTATCTTGAAAAATGTTTATTCGTGGATGATGGGTCGTGGGATGAAACTCCCGATATTTTGCGAGATATGGCAAAAGAAAAAGGCATCAATGTGTTTATCGGCACACAAAATCGCAGAAAAATAGGGCAAATTAAAGTTACGATGGATGCTCTTGAAGCCTTACATGTCATGCCGGAAAAAGTTATTCTCATGGACGGGGATTCCTATATTTCTTCGGATACTTCTTTATCAGTTAAAGAATCTATTAAAAATGCGTTTTTATTCATCGACTCTAAAGGCTGGAAAGGCGCCGGGTTGCTTGACGCGCCGTATTTGAAAAAAGAATCGACC
>JAQUMS010000291.1 GCA_028717985.1 Candidatus Omnitrophota bacterium | reverse complement strand
GTGTTGAATCACCGATGATAATTCCCGGCACAAAATTAGCAGTAAGGAACAAAGAACCATCTGTCGCATTGTAATTATCAGTAGGTATCCAGTTAGGACTTCCGTTAGGCGGTGTTTGTGGATTATTAACGATTGAAAGGTCACGAGTAGTATCTAAATACAACGCTATTTTTCCGTTGATTTCATTAAATACAACTTTACCATCACCGTTCATATATCCCTGATCATCGCTTAATCCCCAAAACATACCCTCCAATGCTTCAGTCGGTTTTGATGTCCAGACAGATTCCCATGCTAAGGTATTAGGATTCAAGCCATCAATGGTATCAACTGTAATCAATCCGTAAGTATCTACGCGATTGGTACCACTTCCCGAATGATCAAACGGAAACGGCTCACCATTAGTAGCATAATCCCTTCCCCAACTATAAATAGTTGCATGGAACTGTACAGGTCCATAATACGAATTGCCATTCATTACTAAAGAAAGAGCAAATGACTGGACAGGTAATAAACACAATGTTAACAATAACACTAAAATAGGAATTTTTCTCATTTTCATTTTTCACCCCCTTCCGTTTATAGATTTTTTTATCTGAGCGGTAATCTCTCTCTATTCTCGTTAGTCAGAGAATATTAAAATTTCCCGCGATAAAAATCAGAATACACGTACCCATGAGCCCAAGGGCCCCAAGAACCAAGCTAAATATAAATAATTTGAGTACTTAATTTTTTTACTATTTTAAAAAGAACTGTAGAACATTAACTATTATTTACTATTTAATCTTTCTGTATTTCGTCCTTCTTCCTCGTCCATCATCCTTCATTCTTACTATGGACTTATTATTTAACAGCTTTTCTCAATCTTCTTCCTGCCAACCCAATCAATCCTAATCCAAGTAACCCTAAACTCGCCGGCTCAGGCACAGGGTGAAGATCGTTTTTATCGTTGCCGCATTCCATTGTCCAGTGAATCCAAGTACTATAAATCGCGTTTTTGGGATCAAGACCCAAGGCCGCCAAAGGAATCTGAGCTTCCAGAACATAATGCGAATTCTGTGCTGTCCCGTTAGACGAAAATAACACATTATCACTAACCAAAGTTCCACTGCCCATTATCCAGGGATCTGCTGAATTGTGATGAGGACTGAATTTAGGATCGGAGTTAATAACCGAATTTACGCTGTATAATTTCCCATCTTCAACATTCAACACATATTCATATTTGAACGGATCGTAATCCGGCGAATCGGGAGATTGGTATTTTCCTGTATCAATAAAAATATCTCCCTGGGATGGATGGCTTTGATACGGCGCGTATCCCGACCAATCTTTCGGTGTTCCGGTAATTACGGCTAAATACGCGTAATTCTGGTCATTATCAAAGTAAATTGCTTCGGCATCAGCTCTGTTTTTTGAGCTGTATCCGGGATCAACATACACTTCCCCGGTATTACCCGACCAATCATCATCATCAACGGCATAAATACCCTGCGTAGGTAAATGGGTATTAAGATATCCCAAATTCGTAGCCTGGCTTACTGACAAATCAACTCCCCAGTCACTAACATTTCCGTTAATAGTGTATGCCGCAAATGAAATCCCCGGCACAACCATTAAAAGAGCTAATACAATTCCACTTAACACAATTGTTTTTTTCATTGTTTGACTCCTGATCATTTCCTGTTTTTAAATCTGCCGGCAATTCCCAAAACACCTAACCCCAGCAATACCAAACTTGCCGGTTCGGGGCTAGCGTGCGCTAAATCTTCGTATAATACCTCGGAAGGAACATCTCCCAAATACTTTGCCCCAGGCTTCCCGTAATTCGCGTGGCCTCCTGCGATACTTCCAGTCCACTCTACACCGATCAACTTCGCGTTAACATACGATATAATCTCAATGGGATATAAGCCGGCTTTTGAAAACGTTACTAAGCCATTCTTATTACTGAACCCATTATTCCCACCTTCTTTATTATAAACAACCGTGTCCCCTATTTTAAGCGAATATCCGTCATCTCCATAAAGAGCGAAATAAACATCAATAGGCGCTGTTGACGGTTTAGTATCAAACGCTTTTTGAATATCAATTAATCCGGTAAATTTAAACAAAGAATTCTTCACATCTGAACTTCCAAAACCGCTCAAGGTTGAACTGTCGGATCCTAAATAAGAACTTAGGGTAGTAGTACTAACCCGAGCGTCTAAAGTATCCGCATCTCCATAAGGATAATCCACATAAGTTGAATGAAATGTAGCTGTCGGGCTATTTGAATTAAGGAAGCTGGCTACCCCTGCGGCGTCATATGTCCCGGTAAAATTATCATACCAAAAACCCTTCAAACCTGTTCCGTCATGACTGGGAGAAGCCGCAACCCACGATGATTCGGGAATCACTACCGCCGCCAAAACAGACGACATACTGAACAAAATTAGCCCTATTATTCCAACTATTAGTAGATTTTTATTTTTCATCTCTTACCCCTCACCTTAATCCTCTCCCACAAGGGGCGAGGAAAAGTGTGACCTTAAATTTTAACTTATACTTTTTTTATCTCGCGCCTTTTC
>JAQUMS010000290.1 GCA_028717985.1 Candidatus Omnitrophota bacterium | reverse complement strand
CACATTATCCGCTTCTCAGAAAGCGGCACTTTCTTCCCAGCAAATACAGGCTATAAATACAGCCGCCGTCAGTATAGGAACCCTGCCGGCTGAACAACGCACAAATTTAACTGACCAGCAGATTTCCAACATCGGCACCAGATACAGCGATCTCAGATATGTCCCTGACAATAAGATTCAGGTATTATCCTCAGCCCAAATTGCCGCCATACCCAATACCGACTGGTTTAACACATTATCCGCTTCTCAGAAAGCGGCACTTTCTTCCCAGCAAATACAGGCTATAAATACAGCCGCCGTCAGTATAGGAACCCTGCCGGCTGAACAACGCACAAATTTAACTGACCAGCAGATTTCCGACATCAACACCAGATACAGCGATTACCGTTATGTGCCGACTGATAAAATCACAATCCTGTCACCCGCGCAAATTTCATCGATACCTAATGTGGACTGGTTCAATACGCTTTCCAATGCGCAAGTACAGACTTTTACTCAAACCCAGGTATTATCAATCCCCGCGTCTTATTATAATTCAATAAAGTCACGCCTCACATCTGAACAAAAAGCCTGGAGGCCATAAAATCTTATGGAACAAAATAGTTATTTTTGCTTCTTTCCTATTGAAAACGCTTCTCCCAGATAACGGCCCAGCCCGTAATATGTCCGGGTTGCCGGATTAAAAATTATCGGCATTATTTTTTCTATATCCGGATTGCCTTCTTTGTTCAATACGTTTTCATCGGCTTTCACATCCTTAATCTCGCCTATAAACTGAGTATGCAACCCTATTTTTAGGGTTTGTATAACGGAACACTCAAGGATAAAAGAAAACTCCTTAATATAGGGAGCATCCACAAGCTCGCTCTTAACGGCAGTAAACCCGGCAGAAATAAATTTATTTTCCTCTTTCCCGGAAACTAACCCCAGATAGTCAGCTTCCCGAAGGTATTTCTCGGAAGGAATATTAAGGGTAAAAGCCTTGTGTTCCATAATATTCCCGAAAGAATACGTAGCCTCCCGTAATGAAATGGAAACACACGGAGGCTCGGAACAGCATATTCCTCCCCAGGCAACGGCCATCGCGTTAGGTTTTCCGTTTATATCATACGTCCCGATTATAAAAACAGGCGTTGGGAAAACAATTGTTTTTGCGCCGATGGACTTTTTCATTTCGCCTCCTTTTTTATTTCACTAAGCGCGTTTTCTATTTTAAAAAGCTGAATGCGGCAATAATCACGCTATAAATAAAATTTTGCATAAAAGCGATGACCGGGTCCAAAATACCGGTAAAAAGTAAAAATGCCAGTATGAAAAATCCATACGGTTCAATCCTGGATAGATTCTGCTGGGCTTCTTCGGGCAGAAAACTCATGATAATTTTTGAACCGTCAAGCGGCGGAATGGGGATCAAGTTAAAAGCACCCAGCATGATATTAATTCTTGCCACTATCGGAAGTATCTCCGAATACACAGGAACGGACCGTACAGCTTCAAATTGAAGAAGAAAGATAGCGGCCATAGCTATAAGAATATTAGCCGCGCATCCGGCAAGAGAAACAAAAAAAAGACCGAAACGACTGTTTTTTAAACTGTAATAATCAATCGGAACCGGTTTTGCCCATCCGAAACCCACGAGAAAAAGCATAAGCGCACCGATAGGATCAATATGTGAAACGGGATTTAATGTTAGCCTCCCATACCGCATCGCCGTTTCATCCCCAAAACGGTACGCGACCCATCCGTGAGCGACCTCATGGATAATAATAGAATACAGGAGTAAAACCGCCAGGATAATAAATAAAGCCGGATTGCTGAACAAAAGAGACAATAACCCCATACAAAACCCCCTTCTCAATAAAAAATTTCCGTCCCTACTACATATACGGCATTTTTATGTAAAATTTTTTAAATATTCATACCGAACACTTTTCGTATACCCACCCCTATGAGAAAGGTAAAACCCGCAGTCCCAAGGCTTAAGCCGGCCATTTCTCCAAACTTTTTTTTAAATCCATATCCTTTAGTAACAGACACATAAAAAGTAAAAATAAATATTATGGCCATAGCGATTAGAAGTACCAGAAACAAACTCAAAAAGATGCTGGTGAAAAAGAAATAAGGCAGTACTAAAAGGATCACCGCCACAAAATACGCGATGCCGGTATATAAACTCGCTTTTAACGGACTTTTATCCGTATCTTCATGCTTAGTGGACAAATATTCCGAAGCAGCCATAGACGCGGAGGCGGCGATTCCCGTAATTAAACCTACGGTTCCGATAATTTTCGTGTTTTGCAGGGCAAAAGTGAAACCCGCGAGGCTCGCGGTCAATTCCACCAAAGCATCGTTGAGCCCCAAAACAATAGCGCTTATATATTTTAAAAAATCTTCATTAATCATTCCTATCAAGGCATATTCATGCTGTTCTTCCTGCTGGATCACCTGAGACACACCCGGGATATTTTCTTTTAAACGCATATAACCATCCTGGGCACGGCCTTCTCCGCCCTCCATCAGTTTTAATCCGATATTCAATCCGACGATTTTCGAAACCAAGGCATACGAGAAAAC
>JAQUMS010000289.1 GCA_028717985.1 Candidatus Omnitrophota bacterium | reverse complement strand
TCTGTTCGTGAATGCGGGCGAGATGCATATAAGCCCGTTAAATAGGCCGGGTTTGGCTATGGCGAGGAGGAAGGATATGAGAGCCCCCATGCTTTCGCCTGCAAGGAATATCTTTTTCTCGGGATTATCTTTTACGGCTATATCGTAAAGACGCAGGATCTTACCGTAGTAGCGGCGAAAACGCTCCGGTCCGTTATCCGACGAAGCCGGAGTGTTAATATTTTTAAGTTCGATCGCGTAAGACGCGATTCCTCGTTTGGCAAAAAAATCACCTAAGGCCTCCCATCTTCCGGCGTGAGCACCGAGACCATGGACCAATAAAAGAACGGCCTTCGGTTCAGAAGGCCTCCATCGCCTATATTCTATCTCTTCGTTTCTGTCGGTAACCATCCTTACTCCGGCATCGGCAGCTTACCGACATCAACCGTTCCATATTTCATTTCGTACCGCCATTTCCAGATAGCATATATAGGCGGGTAAACCAGCAATTCCATGATAAAGCTAGTGAATACACCGCCTATCATAGGGGCCGCGATACGCTTCATCATATCGGCGCCGGCGCCCATCGACCACATGATCGGTATGAGCCCCATGAACATCGCCATCACCGTCATCATCTTCGGACGTATACGTTTCACAGCTCCATGTATAATAGCCTCATCAAGGTCAGCTCTTGTCTTCATTTTACCCCGCCGCACCATGTCATAATATGACAGGTCTAAAAAAAGAAGCATAAACACCCCGGTTTCAGCATCCAGCCCCATAAGAGCGATCATCCCTACCCAGACCGCGATTGACATATTATAGTGCAACAGGTACAAGAACCATACAGCGCCCACCAGAGAAAACGGCACCGCCAGCATAACTATAGAAGCCTTAACAGGAGATTTAGTATTCATGTAAAGCAAAATAAAAATTAGAAAAACTGTAACGGGTATAACAATCTTTAATCTCTCCCTCACCCTAAGCATATTCTCATACTGCCCGCTCCACTCAAGAGCGTAACCTGCAGGCAATTTAATCTTATCGCGAACAACCGTACGTGCTTCCGTAACATAACTTCCCACATCACGCCCGGAGATATCCACATAAACATACCCCGCGAGCATGCCGTTTTCATCCCGGATCATGGCCGGCCCCAAAGAAAAATGTATATCAGCCAATTCCTCAAGGGGTATCTGCGCCCCCGACATCGTAGGCACAAGGACCATTTTTAACTTCTGCAGATCATCTCGAAAATCCCTTGCGTAACGAACATTGACCGTGTATCTCTCCCTCCCTTCAACCGTTGTGGTCACCGGCTCGCCCCCAATAGCTGAAGTAATAATCATTTCCGCGTCATTTATCGTGAGGCCGTAACGGGCGAGCTGTTCACGTTTTATTTCAAAATCCAAAAAATATCCTCCCGTCACGCGTTCGGCAAAAACAGACCGCGTGCCTTTAATATCTTTTAAGGTTGTTTCAATATCCAAGCCGATTTTTTCAATCTCTTTCAGGTCAGCCCCGTATATCTTTATTCCAACCGGAGTGCGCACTCCGGTTGACAACATATCAATTCTTGCTTTAATAGGCATAGTCCATGCATTGGATACCCCGGGGAATTTCATTTTCTGGTCTAAATCATTTATTAAATCCTCATACGTAACGCGGTCGCGCCAGATAGGCCGAAAAGGTGCTTGCAAAAACATCGGCATCCAGGAATACCACCTGTTAACTTTTCTCCACTGATTCTCAGGCTTTAATACAACAAGTGTTTCCATCATGGAAAAAGGAGCCGGGTCAGTAGACGTCTCAGCGCGGCCGGCTTTGCCAAAAACCCTTTCAACCTCAGGGGTACTTTTTAGGATCTTATCCATAGATTGAAGCAGTTTCTGCGTCTCCGTTACCGAAATACCAGGCAAAGTAGTAGGCATATACAGTATCGTGCCTTCGTTAAGGGGAGGCATAAATTCTGATCCCAATTGAAAATAAACAGGAATAATGGAAAACATTAATACGCCCGCGGCGATAATGGTCGCTTTACGGTGCCTTAATACAAACTTGCATACCGGCTCATACATACGAAAAAGCACTTTGCTGATCGGATGTTTCTCTTCAGGATAATATTTACCGACTGCCATTGTATTAAACAGATTTGAAAGCCATCGCGGACTGAAATGTTTATAGTCCATCCGGGTGAACAGCATCCGCATGGCCGGATCAAGCGTAATAGCAAGAAGAGCGGCAATCGCCATAGCAAAGTTCTTACTAAAAGCAAGCGGCCTAAAAAGACGTCCTTCCTGATCCACAAGGGTAAACACCGGCAGAAAAGCGACCGCAATCACAAGAAGGGAAAAAAATACCGAAGGACCGACTTCTTTCAATGCGTTGAGCCTTACGGCGTGAAAATCACCTTTACGACCTCCCGCCTCCCAAAGCTGTAATTTCTTATAGGCATTTTCAACCTCAACAATTGCTCCATCAACAAGAACGCCGATTGATATCGCTATGCCCGATAGGCTCATAATATTTGACGTAAGCTTCATCCCAAACATCGGAATAAAAGACAAAAGTACTGCTATGGGTATCGTAACAATAGGAATAATCG
>JAQUMS010000288.1 GCA_028717985.1 Candidatus Omnitrophota bacterium | reverse complement strand
CCTGTTTTGGTTAAGGTTATAACTTGACTACATTTGTAGCCTGTTCGCCTTTAGGACCTTTTTCGATATTGAACTCGACTTTTTGGCCTTCTTCTAAAGACTTGTATCCTTCACCCTGAATAGCTGAATGATGCACAAACACATCATTGCCATTTTCAGGAGTGATGAATCCATAACCTTTCTGATTATTGAACCATTTCACGATTCCTGTTGCCATTGTTTGTTACCTCCTTTTTCTTAAATTATAGTAAACCCTGTTAGAAATTCTCTTCACCTTTGCCTGCTAGAACTAAATTTCTAACCGGGAAACTGGCATAAAAAAACCGCAAGGTTAGATCATCCTGCACCCTGCGGTCTGAGACTTCTAAACTTATTTACTACACCATAACTATACCATTTATCCGCGATTTGTCAATAAATATTTTTAAATAAATTTTCACGGCTTCGTAGGCCGTATCCTGACAAAGCACATCTCTTCTCACCTCACGGTAATGGTTATTTCTTATTATCCTGCTTGCACTTAAAACAAAATGTATCATGGACGCATTTTACAAAGGTTTTTACAAAAACAAAAATTATGATCAATAATACTATCTGCCCAAATAACTGCCAACTCATCATCATACGCACCTCCCGGTTAAACTTCACAAGGATTCGGATTCACAACATCCAAATTTATATCCATTAATTGTATTGTACCAAGACTCCCTGTAAATTCAAGTGCGCATTTCCACTTTCCCTTGACTTTTTTCCTTGACTCTACAAAGTATCAAGGAGGATAAACCACCGGTATCTGTTCCGGAAACAGAAGTTAAAATTTGCTCTATCCGATTGCCAATGAACCGTGTTCTTCTGTCCTGATCCGAACACATTCTTTTAAATCCAACACAAAAATCTTTCCGTCTCCGGTTTCCCCGGTTTTAGCGCCTTTAACAATAGCTTTTACGGTAGAATCAAGGAAATTATCGTTTACGGCGATTTCAAGCCGGATTTTTTTAAGAAGATTCCCCATTTCCTTCACCCCCCGGTAATATTCAGCTACTCCTTTCTGTCGGCCATGGCCTAAAACTTCACTGACTGTCATAAGATTGACGTCTACTTTATACAACTCTTCCTTAACCATTTCCAGCCGCTGCGGCTGTATAATCGCGATAACCAGTTTCATTATCCCTCCTTAAATTTTCCCGGTGTCAGCCGGAAAATTTAACCCCGGAAGCTACAAGTAGATTTGGAACAAATCTACGCAGTGCTTTACTGCCGGAGCAGTTTATTCCTTAATGAGCCCGCTTATTTTTGGGCGGGCGCCTGCCTGCCGGCAGGAATTAACTCCACCCGCTTATTCCAATATTGTGTACGCGCTTTCACGATGCTGGGTAAGGTCAAGACCGATAACCTCATCTCTTTCTTTCACGCGTATGCCGAAGAAAATATCAACCAGTTTATATATTATAAATGTTACCGTGAACGTATATCCCACGGCAACCAAAACCGCTATTACCTGAACCATAAATTGCTTAGGATTGCCGAAAAATAATCCATCCGCCCCCGCGGGATTAACCGCCTTGGAAGCGAACAATCCGACGGCCAGCGTCCCCAGAATTCCGCCGATTCCGTGGACGCCAAACGCATCCAATGAATCATCATAACCGAATTTCGGTTTAATCACCGCAACCGCGATAAAACAGGCAATGCTCGCCAGTACTCCTATTAAACACGCTGACCCCACGCTGACAAAGCCCGCAGCTGGAGTGACTGTTGCTAAACCACCTATCGCCCCGGTAACAATACCGAACACGGTAGGTTTACCATTACGAACCCATTCCAGCAATGCCCAGCTCAAACCAGCGGCGGCGGCGGCGGCATTAGTTACCACAAAAGCATTCACTGCCACGCCGTTAACGGCAAGCGCACTTCCTCCGTTAAAACCAAACCATCCGAACCACAACAAACCTGTCCCCAATACAACCAACGGCAGATTATGCGGTGACGGAGTATGATTCAAGCCTTTGCGTTTCCCTATTATCAATGTCGTCGCTAAAGCCGCAATCCCCGCACTGGTATGCACAACTATCCCTCCGGCAAAATCAAGTACCCCCATCTGCCTCAGCCATCCACCGCTTCCCCATACCCAGTGGCACAAAGGATCATAAACAAACGTAGTCCAAAGCAACGCAAAAACTAAAAAAGCGGAGAATTTCATCCTCTCGGCAAAAGCCCCGATAATAAGGGCCGGTGTAATAACCGCAAACATCATCTGATAAAACATAAACAACTGATGAGGAATCGTCGATGAATACTCGGCAAAAGGCTCAAAACCTACGCCCTTAAGCCCCAGCCAATCCCACCCTCCCCAAAAACCGTTTCCGGGAGCAAAAGAAAGGCTGTATCCGAAAAACATCCACTGCAGGCTTATCAAACATAACGCCATGATACACTGCATAAGAATACTTAAAATATTTTTTCTCCGCACCATACCCCCGTAAAAAAAAGCCAGACCGGGGGTCATGAGCATAACCAACACTGAAGAAAACAACACAAAAACAGTATCAACCGAATTTACCATAAATAGAATCTCCTTTCTTCTAAAAAAAAAACAG
>JAQUMS010000287.1 GCA_028717985.1 Candidatus Omnitrophota bacterium | reverse complement strand
GCAAAGGACGGTATCTTCCCCGGGCCAATAATTGGATTTAAAACCGCCGGCTTCTTTAACGACTGATTTACGGACAAGAAGATTACAGCTTGGGAAATCATCAACTTCAATTGTCCGTTTAAAGGGGATATACCGGTACCCGTACGTGCCACTCATCAGAAATGAAGAATAGATCAAACCGCTTGCCTTCTGGGTAATGGAATCCTCATGAGGAGTCACTCCCGGACCGCCCACAGCCGCTATAGCCGGGTCAGAAAAACTCTCAGCCGCGTACACAAGCCAGTCTTTCACCGGATACGCATCATCGTCAAGAAACGCGAGGATTTCCCCCGAAGCGTTCTCTATCCCGATATCCCGCTTTAAAGGAGGACTTACCTCCCCCGTTGGAATTATCTTAATACGGGAATCTTTAAAAGAACGCTTTACCGGAGCGTCGGGAAGAATAATTATTTCAAAATCCGGATAATTAAGCTCCAGACACTTATTTACGCATTCTTCTAAATTCTTTTGCCATGTTTTTACGGCGATAATAATCGATACGGTCATAATAGTGTGTGATGTTCATCCGGTAAAAAATCGCCAGAGTATCCCAGAAAATGGTAAACACCGCGTTTGGGCCGATCCTTCCGAATTTCCTCTGCGGCTTCAGGACAATCGGAGCTTCGGCTATACGATACCCCAAATGATGCGCGTTCACCAACACTTCCAAGTCAAAAGCGAATTTTTTAACCAGGATCCGCGGAAAAACTTTCCGCAGGACTTCGGTTTTAAATAATTTTAACCCTGTTTGCGTATCATGACACGGCAGATTAAACAAAAGACGCACCAGCCAATAATACACCTTACTGTACACTTTCCTCAAAAAAGGATACTGCACCACTGAATTAGGGTGAAGTTTGGACCCAATAACAATATCGGCATTATCAAGACGCATTATATCAAATAATGTCTGTACCAGCAACGGATGCAGGTCCATATCAGCGTCTAAAAAAACAACGTAATCGCCGGTGATATAACGTATTGATTTCTTAAGCGCCCTCCCTTTGCCCAGATTAACGCGGTTTTTTTGAACGATTATTCTGCCGGGATACAGGGAAGAACAACGTACAGCCGCATCATACGTGTTATCGGTAGAACCATCATCCATAACAAGTATTTCCCAGTCGGCACCGGCCTGGCTGAACGTTTTCGCCGTTTCGTCAATGCTTGCGGCAATATGCTCGCTTTCGTTATACGCCGGCATTATGATAGAAATACGTCCCTTAATATTCTTCATGAATTTTATCGCTCTTAGCTGAGGCAGGCTGATGAGAGCTAAATACATACGCGAGTATCAGCAAACCAACCAATAGAAAAAAACTATTCACACATAAAATCGCCTGCACAACAAACAAACTCTGATGAAACAAAGAAATAGCCAAAAACTGGACCAAAGCCGAAACAATTAAAAACCCGATAAAACGCAGGTCATGGAGTGATAAAAAATAAGAGATCAAAATATTCACAAACATAAAAAAACTCATAGAAACACTAAACAGCCTTCCTAAAGCTATTGATTCCACAGGGGCCTTCCCTACCAGGATTTTCAGCACAAACGCGGGAAAAAGATTATAAAATACCACAGCCCCCGCGCACAAGATCACGGCAAATAACAGCGATAAACTCAATGTGGACCGGGTATCTATTTTCTTAGCCTTTAATCCCGCTGTCCGCGGAAACATAACGAATGTAACCGCCATGGGGAGAAAAAGGAAAATTTTTCCCAGCATTTGAGAAAGCGAATAAACCCCTGATTCAGACGGAGAGAAAAAATATTTTACCAGCACCATGTCAAAACTGACCAAACTGTTAAAACAAAAAGTGGCAATACCAACCGGAATGATAAAATAAATCTGCTTTTTAAGTTGAGCAAATGAATCAGGCCGTTGATTAGTGAAGAACGACCTGACAGGAACAAACGCCACACATGTGCCGACTATGCTGGCCGCGACGAACGCCCCCAAGGCTCCCGATACTCCCCATCCCGCTCCGATACATACTATTGCAAGAAGCAATTTCGAAACCCCGGAAGAAAGAGCGGACGACATAAACCATCCAAAACGTTCCATGCCCTGGAGAGTGCCCAGAAAAACAGGCGCGATCAGAGAAAGGAATATAAGAACAGCAAGCCAATATCCGGCGGAAAGAGACTGGATCTTAAGTTTTTCAAGAAAAACCGGGGCGCCGATAAAAAAAATCAGGAATAAAATTACCGCGGGAATAAAAATAACCCTCAAAATTCCGGATACCATCCCCCGTATTTCATCTGTTTTAGAGTGCGCGCTCAACTCAGCGGTGCGCTTAACCACAACGGTCTGGATGTTGGACAACGGCGAGGTTATAAGGACAAAAATAGAGATAAGTGTGTTTAATGCGGCGAAGTCTTCCGGGCTTAACGAATGAGCTATGTATAATTGGTATAAAAGGTTAAAAACATTAACCAGTGAAGTCCCGGCAAAGACAAAAATCATGGTGTGATGGAAGCGATTCAGTCGTCCGATTGCTGTCTCCCCTTTAGTTCTTGGCTCTTAGCTCTTAGAGTTTGATCCTTGTTTTACAAAGAGCGAAGAAC
>JAQUMS010000286.1 GCA_028717985.1 Candidatus Omnitrophota bacterium | reverse complement strand
AACAAAGATGATGCCGGTTTTAAAAAAAGAGTATAGTCTTGATTTTGTTGTCGCGAACGCTGAAAATGCGGCAGGCGGCTCGGGAATTACCAAGAGCGTTGTCAGTGAGCTTTTCTCGTCCGGAGTGGATGTTTTGACATCAGGGGATCATATCTGGAAAAAGAAAGACGTGTTTGAATTTATTGACAATGAACCCCGATTACTTCGCCCGGTCAATTATCCGGAGGGAGCGCCGGGTAACGGGTGGGGTGTTTTTACTTCCCGTTCCGGTGTTTCAGTCGGCGTGGTTAATGCTCTCGGCCGTGTGTTTTTACAGCCGCTTGAATGTCCGTTTCGTACCGTGAAAGCCGCGGTGGAAAAACTGCGTCAGCAGACAAAAATTATTATTGTGGATATGCACGCCGAGGCGACATCTGAGAAAGTGGCATTAGGCTGGTACCTTGATGGAAAAGTTTCGGCCGTCCTTGGAACACATACTCATATTCAAACAGCCGATGACAGGATTTTGCCGCAAGGGACGGCGTATCTGACGGACGTCGGCATGGCCGGACCCTGCGATTCTGTTATCGGAAGAAAAATTGAAGATGTCCTGAGCCGTTTTTTAACAGCTCTTCCCGTGCGTTTTGATGTTGCGGAGGGTAATGTTCAGCTCCAGGGCGCGATTGTGGAAATTGATGAACAGACCGGAAGAGCGCGGCTTATTGTCAGAATCCAAAAAAAAATGGAATAAATCCGGGGAATTCTTAATGGCATATGTGATTCGGGATCTATTCAAAAAATGTACCTGTGTATTTTTTGCCGTATTTGTATTTTCTTGCCTGCCTCATAGTGCGTTTGCCCAGGATAATCTGGAAGTTACATTTGATGTCGCGGCTCCAACAATCCCGTTGCCGCAGATATTTGTTCCCAATATAGATTTAGACGGGCGTGGATCAACCAGCGATAAAACGTGGCCCCGCGTAGCCGCGGCAAGCGAAGTCCTGGATATCTGGCGTTCAGAGATTGGTTTTACCGGCGTGTACCGCTTACAGCTTAATCTCTGGGAAATAAGCCAGCTGGACAAAGAAAAAGAAGCACAGGAAAAGCTGCTGGGTAATTATGAAAAAATCATTAAAATGGTTACCGATTCGGGGGGGCTGGTTATTCTCAATATTTTTAGTACCCCTCCCGGGCTGGGATCGGTATTGGACAAAAAAAGTTCCCCCGTTGATTTAAAAACGTTTAAAGCCCTTATTAAACAATATGTAAGGCAGTTCAGCTGCAAAAATAGATTTAATGTTTGGTATGAAGTCTGGAATGCCCCTGATCTTGATGATTTTTTTCTGGGAGGTGAACAGGAATATTTATCTCTTTACCGCATGGTGGCCGAAGCGGTACTGGAATTAAGAGAAGAAACTAAAATATTTATTCCTGTCGGCGGTCCGTCTTCAAGCTGGTGGTTCCAGAATTTTGACGGTAACACCGTTGTGACGCCGGAACGCAGTTTAATTTATGATCTGATCAGATTTTGCTATAAGCATAAGCTTCCTCTCGATTTTATCAGTTGGCATGGGTTTTCTTCCGATCCGTTGATTGAAAAAGAAAAAACACGCTACAATCAAAACGCCGCGTCTCTTATCAGAGAATGGCTTTCCTATTTTAATTTTGACAGTAAGACCCCGTTGATTATCGATGAATGGAATTATGACAGCGGTCTCAATGTTGTGCCTGAGCGGCGGGAAAAGGCGAATATCGGAGCCAGTTATATTGTCAGCAGGCTGAAAAATATGTACGAAGCGGGCGTGGACAAACAAGTCTTCTTTTCCCTGGAAGATTTTCAGAATAATGAGGAAGGAATTAACAGGAATGTCGGTATATTCTGGGTTGGGCGCCAGGATGGCGGATACGAGGGCGGTTCTAAAGCGACATATAATATTTTTAAAATGCTTGCCAAACTCGGGAGGGAATTTTATCCGGGGGTCAAGACGGGAGATGATTTTGTTGACGTTGTGTGTTCGAAGTCACCCGATGAATACGCGATAATGATTTATAATTACATTGATACCGATATCGCCCGTAATTATGTGTCCCGCAATATTTCAGCACTTAATGCGGCAGAACGGAAAATACTGCTGGGGCTTATTAAAAAAGACAAATTTGAAAAAATCCTCCGTAACGATCCCGGCATTGGAAAACTTCATGTGACAAAAAAATTACGTTCTTTGTTGAATAAAGCCCGTGAAGCCGGAGAAAAAGCCCAGCAATTGAGGAACGAATCGCGGCAAATTAAAGTAACTATTAAAAATATCGGGGATGAATATGTGTTCCAGCGGTATGTTGTCGACGCCGGATGTAACTCGAATTGCGGTTTTATTCCGATACAGGAGAAAACACTTGCGGCGGCCCCTGTGTATCAGGAAACATTAAGCCTCCCGCCTTATTCGGTCAATCTGATTATTTTGAAAAAGAAAATTATTGAACCTAAGCCGGCATCCGAAGAAAAATCCGACGGAACAGTCCTTGGGTCGGAACATACGAACGCTGTTCCGGAACAGGAAGGTGTTGCCGCCGGGAAGGAAAATTCAGCGGCTCCTGAAAATATAAAAAATGAAACTCCCGCGCCGGAAAAACAACCGTAAAAAAGGCC
>JAQUMS010000285.1 GCA_028717985.1 Candidatus Omnitrophota bacterium | reverse complement strand
GAATATAAAAAAGAGGATAAATAATAAGGAATATCCGGTTTTTGTAACTGCCGGTGATGGTAAACAAAAACTTGCTCATATTTTGCATAATCAATATTTAGAGTATTGTTATAAAACGCTATCTGGCATTACTGGTTCTTTAGTTGTATTTGGGTTTGGTTTTGGAAAATATGATGAACATATTATCGATGCTATTAACAGAGCGGCTAAAGGGAAAAAAGAAAATAAATTCGATAAGCTTTGGAGCGTGTACATTGGAATATATTCTAAGGATGACGAAAAATATATAAATTCAATACTTGGAAAATTTAAATGTAAAAAGGTTCACCTGTATGATTCGAAAACGGTAGATATTTGGTAGATATATGAACAAAATAATGTTAATGAAATCAATTTATGCAAGTGCTGAAACTTTATCTGTGAATCTTGGATCAAAGAAAGATTTTTTTAATTCTTTAATAAAAGAGGATGACTGGTCTTTTATTATTAAATTACATTCTTTATTTGAAGCGGTATGTACCAATCTCATAATATTCCATTTTCAAGAACAAAGCCTAGTAAGCGTTATATCTCATTTAGAACTTAGTAATACAAGGGTTGGTAAAATTGCTTTTCTTAAGGCATTAGGGCTACTGGGAGAAGATCAAAGAAAATTTATAAAGGCTCTCTCTGAATTACGCAATCAATTAGTGCATAATGTCAGCAACTGCTCTTTTGATTTAAAATTATTCGTTTCTATTATGAACGATAAAGAGATAAAGAATTTTACTGAGACATTTAGTCCGCATGAAGTTATGACTATAGATAAAAATAAAAGATTAGCGCTTAAAAAAATTGACGAATTTGAGATGAAAAAATTAACGAATAGAGCAAGGCGTAATCCGAAACTTCATATTTGGGTGGGTGCACATAATACATTATCTGATATTGGAGATATGCATGGATATAGTGAATTTAAACAATGGGAAAAGGCAAAAAAGATTATCTTTGAAGATGGCAACGATGGAGATTAATGGGGTAACATGTCTAACGGAAGATTTTTAGTTCGGGTTTTTCTCCGCACTTTCGGTTGTCAGATGAATGTCCGGGATTCGGAGGTGATAGCCGGCCTGTTGAAGCAGGCGGGGTATGTGATTATTGACCAGGAATCCGAGGCGGATGTTGTTATTTTTAATACCTGTGCCGTGCGTCAGCACGCGGAAGACAAGGTGTGGTCTGAGATTGGCAGGATCGCTAAGTTGTATCCACGTGATCCCGCGGCTCGCGGCCGCAGAATCAAAGCCGGAAGTATTCCTCGTCCCAGAAAAATCGTGGGTCTTGTTGGTTGCATGGCTCAAAATTACAAGGACGCGGCTTTTGACCGGTCGCCTGCGATTGATTTTGTGGTTGGGCCGTCGGATATAGATAAGATTCCTGATATCATTAATAGATTAATTCCTACGTCACCAGGTTCTCAGAGCTCGGGTCCGCTTTTGTTTGAGCGGAAGATATGGGAAACCGACGGCGACCTGCGTCCGGAGGAAATTTATCATACCGGATTTTATACGGATGAAAAGCATGCGTTTGTGGTGATTTCGGAAGGGTGTTCCAATTACTGTTCGTATTGCGTGGTTCCCTATGTCCGCGGCGAATTGCATCACAGGAATTATCAGGATATTCTTCGTGAAGTGGAAGAGGCGGTAAAGCGAGGGATTGTTAATATTACACTTTTGGGGCAGAATGTGAATGCGTATGTTTCAAATACCACGAAGCCACAGTGCCCACCTGCTCAAGAGCCCAAGGGAAATAGTGTCTCGGTGATTCGGGGGGTAGGCGACAAGGAAAGAGAAACGGAAGTAAGGTTTGTCGATCTGCTGAAGATGGTTAATGAGATAGCGGGGGTGAAAGAATTTAGTTTTATTACGTCTCATCCCCGGGATACGACTGAGGAATTGTTTCTGGCTATGCGTGATTTTGAAAAACTGAAGAAATATTTGCATTTGCCGGTGCAGTCAGGTTCGGACCGTATTTTGAAATTGATGAATCGGGGTTATACGAGAAATTTTTATTTGGAGTTAGTCAAAAAGTATCGTACAATTGTACCGGGCGCGGTGCTTACGACCGATATTATCGTAGGTTTCCCGGGTGAAACGGAAAAAGATTTCCAGGATACGCTGGACCTGGTAAAAGAAGTGAAGTTTGATTCGGCGTATATTTTTAAGTATTCGCCCCGGCCTCACAGTGACGCGTTTTCCTGGGTTGATGACGTGCCTAAAGAAGAAAAAGAGCGCAGGCATGCGTTGATCCTTGATGCGCAGAAAAAGATATCCCTTTCTAAGAAAAAGGAACGATGAGATTTCTGATAATCGTGTGCATGTCTCTGGTTTTGTTTTCTCCCGCGTATGCCGGCTGGGAAGGTAAATTCCGATGTGATTCCTGCGGGTATGAATCGGAAGCCCTTCGCGTGGATTGCGGCACCCATTCCTGTTATTCCGTGCTCTATTGCGACGCCTGTAAAGATTTCTATTCCGTCCTGGTTTCCTATGATGAGGCGGTCATCAGGAAAGAGTATAAGCCGGCGGACGCGGATAAGACGATAAAAGAATTTAGAAAAAATCTGGTAAAACCTCTGAATGAAGTTTTTTCTGAAG
>JAQUMS010000284.1 GCA_028717985.1 Candidatus Omnitrophota bacterium | reverse complement strand
TTTTTGTATTCCACTGACTGGACGATCAACGCGCGTTCATGCTCTAATTCCATGGATATTTTTTCGTGCAGGACGATCAGTGCCTTCCTGATAACTCCCAGAACTTCCCCTTCCATACCCTGGCCAAGCAAACCTTCAAGAACGGACATATCCAATCCCGTCTCTTCGATTATATCCTGTTTTATGCGTTCAAATAATGACCTCGCGTAAAGCATCCGCAGAACATCCCTGGCATGATCACTCAGGGATATACCGGCAAGCCGTGATGCGAAATCAGAGACAGGGGACAACAGGTCGTCTCCGGGATTAATAAACAGCGTAGAAATGACCTTGCCGATTTCCGGATCATCGCCTGCAAACAACATAATTTCGTTTTTGCGCATACAAAGATTATCCTGGTACCAGCGGTATAAACTACTGAGCAGATGCCTGTTAAAGTACGCGGGGTTAAACGGAAAACCTTTTTCTTCCTTCAGGCATTCGCCGTTGTCCAATGTAACCATCCAAAAATACGCAATAACCCTGTTGCTCCTGTTTTTCCAAAATCCTTTAGGAAGATTAAGATCAATCCAGGGTTTACTTTTAAGCGCCGGGTCGTACGCACAAGAATCCGACGTAAGAAACCCGGCGTACAGAAGGAATTTATAAAGCGATGACCCAAACCACCGGGCTATGAAATTAAGCTGATGCGGCTCAAATGATTGCACTGTCGGATATTTCCCGGTTTCTTTAAATGTTTTAATCACGACGCCTGTTAAGATCATTATCTTTTCGTCGAACGTAGACTTCTGCCAGTTGTCCGCTGACGAACGGGCCGCCTGTTCTTCTTCTTTTGAATCCGCCTTCAGCCATTGTGGGATTTCCGAATGAGACCGTTGAATAATGGGTTTACGAACGCCATCCGCCTTCGGATTACGGTATTCCCTTCTCTGTACCTTATATCCGCGAAGAACCCTCACCAACTGGCGTATCTCATACCTCTGACGAACAGCTTCAGCTTCAAGTTTTTTTCTTAACGCTACACGCGTCTGCTGAATTGTGATAAAAACACCCCCCGCCTGCCCTGTTCGCAATTTATTTTCCAGCATATTTAAATCCAACCCTGTTTCTTCTGCCATATCATCCTTAAATCTCCGCCATGCAGATTCTTTTTCATTACCACCGGTGGCCGATTTACCGGCTGAATAATAGAAATTATACATATTCTGTATTCGCGGATCTCCATACTGTTCTTCTCCAAAAGGCATTTTTTCCATACGCGACAACGCTTCCAATCCACCTGCTTCAACCATCCACACATATGCGGCAACCCGGTTGATCCTGCATTCCCAGAATGACGCCGGCAGGCGTTCAAAAAATGTCCATGGTTCATAAACCGCGTTCGCATGGTAAAAACTGCACGAGCGGTCAAAAAATCCGGCATAAGAAAGAAATTTATACAGAGAATCGTCAAACCATTCTTGTATGAAACCGGCGTAGTGAGAAGGCAGTTCATTGCCCGGGGGAAGGAAATTCTGCTGAGTAAAATTATGGATGAGCTGTTTGGAAAGGATATTTACTTTTTCGTCAAAAGAAGCTGTTTCCCAATCAATTTCCCGGCTGTCAGGCCCGTCGCGGATACGCGCGGTTTCATGGAGAACCTCCTCAAACCCGATATCCGCAATACCGAAACCTTTTAACCCCGAGGATATTGCTTCTTCCTGTATTTTTCTGCCGATATCAAACAACATCTTCCGGTCGCCCTTTTTGATCAAAGAAATTATTTCAAACTGCCTGGCGGCGGGAATCCCGCTTTCCCCGAAAAGATTGACCCGGCGCTGACGAACAATCCATTTATACAAACGGCTCATGCCGTTTTCATAGAAATCTGACCGCTCCGGCAATTTTCCTTTCTCCATAAGGGTCAAGCCAATCAGCCACTTCGAAACATTACTGCGTACTTTTGCGTTTGTCTTCCAGGTATTGGGAAGCCTGTTTTCCAGCCGTTTAGAAGCCCTTCTGTATTTTCGTTTCGGCCGGTCAAAAAGACCTATCTTACCGGAAAGCATCGTCTTAACGTTAAATTCCCACTCCTCCGCTTCTTTCACCGTACATCCGTATTTCATGGCGACCTCGCGAAAAACACGAAGGACTTCTTCGGCGCAACGCTTTTTATTTTCCTCTTCGGAAAAACCGGCAAGCTCAAGAGCGTTAATACTATTCAAAATAAACTCCTGGGGCCGCGCCGACCGCAGATTGCCGGATATCTCGGCTATAGGCTGTCCGGGTATCCCGGCGGATACTCCACGGTTAAAAATCATCCGTTCTCCTAATTTTCTTCCCGCGGAAAAATAAACTTCAGCCGCCTGTTTAACAGCCTGAACCAGCCATTGGGAATATTCTCCCTGAGATACCGATGAAATCCCTCCATCTTCTTTATCTTTGCATAATTTAAGATTATGTATCACGGTATCCTTAAGCGGCGCCATTTCTTTTCCTGCCGCTTCCATCATCGCGGTATTCTGCTTTCCATGCCGCGCATCCTGTTTTAATAACGAGAATAGTTTAAACGCCTCTGATATCCTCACCTGTAACCCGGAAGAAGAATCAAGCCCCATGGTACGAATCAGGCGCTTTGCCAATTCCGCGGT
>JAQUMS010000283.1 GCA_028717985.1 Candidatus Omnitrophota bacterium | reverse complement strand
TAAATTCTCTCACTGTATCCTCGTATTATGTAGTGGCAGATAATCGTTGACGAATGAAAAAAGGGGTTACTTCGGAGGTATGTGATGCTGAGATGTTTCTTTCTGACGGATATATCCGCAAATAACCTCAGGAGATTCCCGCCGCTTCAAGAGAGCGATAAAATCATCCTGCTGGAATAAAAATGCAAGCCGCGCCAGTATCCCCACATGGCGTTCAGGCTTCGTGCTTAACACAACACATAAAACATGAACCGGCTCGTTATCCAAAGCTTTAAAATCTATTGCGTTCTTCAGAAAACACAACGCAATGCTTTCATGATCCGCATTGGCGATAACCGGACTTCGCGGATGAGGAATCGCGACCCCGCGGCCAATGCCGGTCGTCATCATTTCTTCCCGTTCAAGCAATGAAAAAACCACTTCATCGCGGTTAACTTCCGGGGGTAAAGAAATAACTTTTACCGCGTTCTTTATCGCTTCCTGAGGAGTTTCCCCGGGAACATCATAGTATATGCCGCCCCTCGCCACTAATGCTTCCACGCTGATGTTCTGCCTGGCATCATCCAGGAGCAAAAGTTTGTTTGAAACCTTTATCCCCCGGGCGAGTACCCACTCTTTGATCTCGGATCTGTTGAATTTATACTGGTTATGGATATGAAAACACGGAATTTGTTTTTTCCGTATCAAATCATATACCGCGTGTTCCGGAATATCCAGCAATTCTGCTATATGTTTAACTGTCAGCTGCATAGTAATAGTATTATAAATCAATTTTTCACATGATATGACACGAAACTTGGATATTGTACCACAATTTCAATATTTCGCAAGGCTCTTATACATTAAGAATTGATTAACAAAGGCGGGTAAAAAAATTTTCAAGGGACTGCGCTACTTTATCCCGCTCCTGGTCGGCGGTGATAACATGGTAGGAATTTTTCAACAAAACGATTTCTTTCACAGTCGACCCGATCCTTTCGTAGATAAACCGTGAATTCTTGACACTGGTCATATCGTCTTCCTCAGCCTGGATAAACTGAACAGGCACTGTGATTTTCGGCAACTTTGGGATAATGGTCATTCTCAAAAGATACAACTGATAAAATAATGTAAGCGGAAAATACGGATACCCGTATTGCTCCGCGTTTTGGAGGTCATGGATCCCGGCTTTGCTGTAGTATTTATGGATATACGTGCGAATAGCTTCATTTTTAATCCCATATGGAGGTTCTTCTTTAAAATAAAGTATCTGCTTCAAGGGAGTAAAATATGTCAACGGCAGTAAATGGCGGGACCACGGCATATTCCATCCGTCATAAAATAACGTGGGAGACAAACAACTGACACCTGAAATCCGATCAGAAAATTCATGTGCAAGCAATAATGCCAGCAATGCGCCCATGGAAAGACCTGAAACAAAAACAGGCGAATGATTCTCCAATAACGGGACAATTTCTTTTTTGACCGACTCGTAACATTCCTGCCACGACGTATGTTTTAAAACCTCCAGCGGCTTACCATGGTTCGCAAGCCGGGGACACACAACAGAATACCCTTTTCTGTGCAAAAACCCCGCGAGATAACTCATTTCCAGCGGAGTGCCGGTAAGGCCGTGGATCAAAATTGCCGTTGCGCCATTAGTACCCCGCAAGTATAAACCATTCCTATCCTGACCAGGCAAATCTTTTCCGGCGGAATTATGATTTTTTTTTAAATTAAAATGGATTTCAACCGACATAGAGTTCCCTTATAATGTGTTTATAATTCAGACGGGGGTTTATGGTTATTTCCGGGGGAAGATTAAAAAGTGCGGGTGATTCCTGCAAGAAAAAACAGTGAATTAATACCATGATTCGGTTTATTCATCGCGGCATTAGATAAATGCCGGTACCGGCATTCAGCTGTAAATGCCGTATTATGTGTGAGGAAATAATGGGCGCCTACACCCCCCTGTTCAATGAAATTAAACTGGGTACCTTGTTCCCTCGTATGAAGCGACATATACACACCGCCTACGCCGGCTTTAACATACGGCTGAAATTTAGAAGTCTCGGGGAGGATGCCCAGTTTCACCCCGAATGTATTTCCCAATTCCACATTAGTCGAACGGGGATCCGGAGATATACCGGCAAAAGGCTCAATTTGAAATTCGAACAAACCGGGAAGATTAATTTTTTTCTCTTTTAGAAAGGGGTTAAGATCATAATTTAAAGCTACTGACAACGGGAATAGGCGATAACTTCCGAGTACATGAAGCTTAGCCAAACCATATCCTGAAAGGATATCTATACTTTTTAAATATTTCGGCTTGCCGACTGCGGCCTCAACTCCGGAGAAACACATCATACTGACCAGCATACAGGCAATAATGATTTTAAAAAATTTGTTTTTCATTAAGAGATATTCTATTATAAAAATTTTTCATGTCAATAATTTTCTGGTTTTATTTTACCGGTGCCCGTTTAGCCACATACTCCACCATATCGGAAAACGTAATAATACCCGGCACATCTTCCTGTCCCACGGTAATATTAAATCCGTCTTCTATTTCAAACACTACTTCGACGGCCGCAAAAGAATCCATCCCCAGATCTTCCCGCAGTTGAGCACCGGGAGTTATTTTTTCCTGG
>JAQUMS010000282.1 GCA_028717985.1 Candidatus Omnitrophota bacterium | reverse complement strand
GCTTCACAACCCTTTCCTTCATAGAAATCTGACGAAGAACTAGAAATATTCATCTGTTTCATATACTGAAGTATCTCGGTTTTTACGCCTGAATTAACCGGAGCTTTACAGTGTGGGCAAATAACCCTCACAAGCCGTTGAGCTATAAGACATTCAAGCGAAGAAGACACTAAAAAAGGCTCAATTCCCATATCAAGCAACCGTGTCACAGCTCCGGCGGCATCATTGGTATGAAGCGTAGAAAACACAAAATGACCGGTCAATGCCGATCTGATAGCGATCTCCGCGGTTTCAAAATCCCGTACTTCCCCCACCATCATAATATCAGGGTCGTGTCGAAGCATATGACGCAAAGCAGTAGCAAAAGAAAACCCGATCTGAGAAACAACCTGCATCTGATTAATCCCTCTGAGCTGATATTCAATAGGATCTTCAATAGTAATTATTTTGACCGCCCCGGAATTAATTTTAGCCAAACACGCGTATAACGTAGTCGTCTTACCTGAACCTGTCGGCCCTGTGACAAAAAGAATACCATGAGGTTGGGTAATTACTTTTTCTATAATGACGCGGTCCTCCGCAGATAGACCAAGGTTTTCCAAACCCAAAAAAAACTGGGTATTAAGCAGACGGATATGAACAGCCTCTCCAAACGCGGTTGGAAGGGTTGAAATACGGACGTCAAGATCCCCTCCGTTTATTTTAAGTTTTATCCGACCATCCTGAGGAAGCCGCCGTTCCGCTATATTTAAATGCGCCATAACTTTCAAACGTGACACAATAGCGGGATGGAACAACGCTATTTTCTCGGGAATTTGTGTCTCATATAAAACCCCGTCTATTCTGAACCGGGCCCGCAATTCATCCTGAAACGGTTCAAGATGAATATCCGTAGCCCTGTCTTTGATTGCCTCCGAAAGAACCTGGTTAACAAACGTAATAATCGACGCGTCTTCGCCCGCGGCATCGACATTTTGAACATTTTCGTCGTCATCTGCCGCCGGTTGAGCGACATCCTGCTCACTGATAATCCGCTCGATCGTCCCGGCTCCGACCCCGTAATATCTCCGGATAGCGTCGTTGATCTCTTTTTCTCCTGATAATACCCCTGTAACGTCAATATTCAACAATAGCCGAAGATCATCCACTATTCTCACATCCAAAGGATTAACCATCGCGACGATCAAATAATTATCTTTAATTTCCACCGGCATAATTTTGTAATGACTGACAAACGTAGCGGGAATCTTCTGAATAACGGCAGGGTCAATTGAAACTGAACGCAGATTTACATAAGGAATATTAAGCTGGTGCGACAATACATTGAAAATTTTATCTTCCGCCGCAAACCCCATCGCTACCAGTATTGAACATATAAACTGCCCGTGCTGCTGCTGTTCCCGTAATGCCTGATCTAACTGGCAGGGGGAAATAACATTTTCCTTAACCAGCATTTGCCCTATAAGGATATTATCCTGTGTTAACATAGAAATCTACCGTTGAGTTGTTTTTTATATTTTTGAGATATTATTGACACGAAGAAACCATACCGGAACCGGAATCATAACACGTGCCGCCGGTTCCTCCAACCCAGTCAAGCGACTGCATTAACTGTGATTCCAATTCCTGATATGTAGCGGGATAACAAGGACTTGGCACAGTTACGGTCCTATACGGATTGGTGCCGGCGGTGCAGAGGTATTCATATTGGTCCAGAGAAGTTTTTGTGTAATACGCTAACGCGGCTGACCGCAAAGCGCCGAGATTCGCTTCGTTTTTAGCATTGCGCGCCGCATCACGCAAATCAATAAATCGGGGAATTACCAAAGCCGCTAAAATCCCGATAATAACCATGACCATAATAATTTCGATAAGCGTAAAACCGTCAGATTTAATTCTGGTCATTTTTAAGCCTCGGTAATTTAGCATCAAACACCGGTTCGAGTTTTCCTTTAAGAGGATCATACATATATCCTTTCAGCGGCCTTTTATTGATTAAACCCGTTAAAAGTAATTTTAAAGGATTCGCGTTCTCTTTGGTTTCATTTATAATCAGCGAGGACTCTTTCCCGGCATCAGAACGTATTCTCATGGCCTCCGCCTTCGCCTTTTTCATATTCTCTCCGTATACCGATCTCGCCTTTTTAAAAGAATGAGCGCACGCCGACTGAAAAACCAGAGAATGGAAAACTCATTTATCTTTTTCGTTTTGAATAGAGGAAAGGCATTCTCCCCGGGAACGCAAAAGCATCTGCCTGCCCTCAAGTTCCCTGTCCATAAGGAATTGCCGTGCTTTTATATCAGCGGTCAATTGAATTTGAAGAGCCCGCAGTTTCGCCCCGTCCAAAAGAAAATCGCATTGCAGTACTAAATCATAAAAAAGAAAAATAAAAACAAAATACAAGGAAAAAATAATAGCTAAAACCAGAGCGATGCCTTTAAAGATTTCTTTAAAAAAATTTTTCATGGTAACGCTCCAGAAAATATTCCCTGCTGCTCAACAAAGTTTATAGGCGTTCCATCTTTCTTAGTTATTATATATGGGAAGATTACGATTGAGCAAGAAAAATATGCCGCATGCCTCCTCTTTTCACCGGAAAAACCCTTAAATCTCATAGGAACTAATTACGGT
>JAQUMS010000281.1 GCA_028717985.1 Candidatus Omnitrophota bacterium | reverse complement strand
TTTGACGACGCCCTGTATATTGCTGATGCCAGGGAATTGTTTTTACCCCTGGTCAGTCCATTTTGCAATGAGGATATCGTACATGATTGGAATTATATGTTGAATGAATTGGGTATACTTCAGTATGATACCCGTATCGCGTCAATTGTAACCGGTATAGCTATTGTTACTATGATGATAGCTCTTATTTCAGGTGCCTGGCTTTTGTGGCAGATGGCTCGCCGGCCGTCAAAAAATCAAATACTATAATTGGGGAGGTGAATTCTATGAGCGGAGAATATTTGACCAGAAAAGGGTATGAAAAATTAATGGAAGAGTTGACTCACCTTAAGAACGTGAAGAGATGGGAGATTTCGCAGGCAATCGGACATGCCCGTGATCACGGTGATATAAGCGAAAATGCAGAATATGACGCGGCCAAAGATGCCCAGGCATTGAATGAAAAACGTATCATGGATCTTGAGAATAAACTGGCCGACGCCCAAATACTCGATGATGCCAATATTCCTGATGATGAGGTTTTGCTTGGAGCGACTGTATATTTGAAAGATCTGGATACTGATGAAGAAATAAAGTATATGCTTGTTTCCGAATTGGAAGCTGATTTTGATCTGGGGAAGATTTCAGCGACGTCTCCGGTTGGTAAAGGCTTGATCGGGCATAAAGAAAACGAAGAAATAGAGATTAAAGTGCCTGCGGGAATATTAAGGTATAAGATTACCAAGATTTCCCGTGAATGAGTTAATACCGATGTCACGGCGCATGTTGACACAGGGGTATCCCGGCGTAGTGCCGGGGTTAGTAAGGAGTAAGGTATGGGGTTGTTGACAGTGGAACAAAAAAAAAGGCTGATAGAAATAGCCAGGCAGACTATCAAATATAAATTAGAAAAAGGGAAAGATTTAAAAATTGATGAATCCGATGAAACATTGAACAGAAAAATGGGCGCTTTTGTGACTCTGCATGAAGACGGACAGCTCCGGGGATGTATTGGTAATCTTATAGGTAGTAAAGCTCTTTATTTGACGATACAGGAAATGGCTCTTGAGGCGGCGTTGAGAGACCCCCGATTTACTCCTTTGAAATTAAATGAATTAAACAAAATTGAAATCGAGATATCAGTATTGAGCCCTCTTGAAAAAGTAGATTCATGCGAGGACATAATTCTTTCTACCCACGGAGTATTGATACAGAAAGGGATGAGGAGCGGGGTTTTTTTGCCTCAAGTAGCTGAAGAGACCGGCTGGTCGAAAGAGGAATTTCTTTCTTGTTTATGCAGCCACAAGGCCGGGTTGCCGCCGGACGCCTGGAAAGATCCTTCAACAGAGATTTATATTTTTACCGCCGAAGTATTTTCCGAAAAACATCTTTAGTATTCAACTGTTATTTTCTCTTAACGTATGAACCGCGAGTTATCCTCTAAAACGCATAGAATATTTTATCCTGTTTCAAAGAAATTAACGGAATCGGTATCTATTGCCGATCCGGGAATTATTCATTATATCAAGGATGTTTTGCGGCTTAAGCCGGAAGACATCCTGGCTCTTTTTGACGGGGGCGGGCACGAGTATCTTTGCCTGATAGAAAAAATTGAAAAAAGTTGTGTTGATGTCCGGATCCTGGAAAAAAAATCCGCTCCGGCTTCATTGCGGCCTTTTGTCGCCGTAGCCTGCGCGATCCCCAAAAATACAAAAATCGAGGACATTATTGATAAATTAACTCAGTTGGGGGTCGGCCGGATTATCCCTATGATTACCGATAGGGTTATCGTTAAACTTAATGAACAAAAGAAAGCGCATAAATTTGTACGGTGGCAGAAAATTGCGGTAGCCGCCAGCCGCCAGAGCGGGAGAATGGTTTTGCCTGTTATTGATCCCGCCAGAACGTTCGATGAAGTAATTGCCGAATCCTCCGTGTTTTCGCAGAGATTTATTCCTACTCTTGAAGGAGAGCGGAAAAACGTTTCTGAAATTAAGGTTTCTCCTTCTGAAAGCGCGTTGTTTTTGATCGGGCCGGAAGGCGATTTTTCTCCGTCGGAAATTATTTCCGCACGGAAGAGCGGATTTATTCCTGTTTCACTCGGCGGACTCGTTTTGCGCGTTGATACCGCCGCGATAGCTGTGGCGGGCTTTATGAGATTTTCATGTATGGATTCGGTTTCTACAGTATGAAGACTGTTAAATTCTTTACTCTTGGCTGTAAAGTAAATCAATATGACACACAAAGTATCCGTGAGCGTTTTCTTTCCCGCGGATTTCAAGAAGCGGGTAATTCGGATACAGCCGATATATACCTTATAAATACCTGTACGGTGACTTCTTCCGCCGATCAAAAATCGCGGAATATTATCCGCCAGTGTATCCGCGAAAATAAAAGCGCGAAGATTATAGTAACCGGGTGCATGGCGGAAGATCCGGGTTTTACCTCCCGTGTAGAGGGAATTCATTACGTTATACGAAAACGGTTTTTCCCCGAAGGTATACGTGATTTTTCCGGAAGAACGAGGGCTTTTCTTAAGATCCAGGACGGGTGTAATAATTTTTGTTCTTACTGCGCGGTCCCTCTTGCCCGTGGAAGGTCCCGGAGCAGGAATATGGAGGAAATACGTACGGAAGCCGAATTACTTGCCGGGAAAGG
>JAQUMS010000280.1 GCA_028717985.1 Candidatus Omnitrophota bacterium | reverse complement strand
AATCAATTATATAGGATTTTGTTTTCCCACCAAACACGATATTCCCTTCCCGCGCGATTTTTACTGTGTGCTTTTGCCGATAGAACAAATCATGATTATCCGATCCAACAACGAACCTTTCTCAGAACCCTCACCGAGGAAAAGGTCGCTGACTACAACCTTGTTGACTTTCCGGGTTATAAAACCCCGCGGGGTTTTTTCTTTATAGCCATAGAGGGCATGGATTGCGTATGGCGTTCCTTTGTGCGTTCCCAAAAAAAGAATGATATGGCCTTTAAGCCTCAAAACCGCTATTTCTTTATCCCCAACAGACCTCAGTATATTTAATTTTGCCTGATTTTCAGAACGACCTTTAAATTCACCTTTGAGGTTTCCGGTCAACCCTTGTTCAGAGGAATTCCTCGGCATGCGAATACCAACGGCCGCGAAAATCTCCTGAATAAACCCCGAGCAATCCTGCTCACCGTTCATACCTCCCCACCCATAGGGGGCATTCAAAAGCTTAAAGGCCTGCCGGATGATTATCCGCGGCGTAAAAGCGAGAAAACCGATATGTACATCTTCCTTTTTTACATACGCTGTTTCCGGATGGCATCCGCCGTCTTTACCCTGCGCCGGGATTAAAATCCGGATCATAGAGTGTCCGGAACCAACTGAAGGAAAAAAAGCGCCCATTCTTACCTTCGCATAAGGGCGCGACAAAGAGGGGTCCCGAAAAATTTCCGCTTTCGCGTTGATCACCACGGCGAAGGAATCCGGAGATACAAAACGTTTAAACTCTTCAAAGGAGCAAAAAACGATATTCTCTTTTTTAACCCAACCGGCACTGGAAGACGACCAGGTATACACCCAGGAACCGTTTTTACTTTCGTGCAGGATCTGTACCGGAATACCGATATCCAGCGACGAATTCTGAATCTCATCAAATTCCACATCCCCGGGTTCGGACGTAATAATTTCATCGGTCGGAATAAGGCGCTGATCGGCGTAACGAAATACAAAACCATAGCGGGGAGAAACCTGTGAAGGCACAGACCCAAGATCCGCACACGCTTCTATCCTCCGGTAAAAATCTTCCCCTACGATTTTTGCGCGCGCGTCATATAATTTTTTTACTTTTAAAGCGTGAATTTCTTTTAAGACTTCTTCCCGTACCTCGGTCCCTAAAATTACATGTTCCTGCACGATTAAATCTTTAATCAGGTGTTTTTGTTCGCTATCCCTGTTAAATTTCTGTATTCCTTCGGGATCAAGGATCACGGTATCGGGAGACGCATACTTTTTTATCCAAAAATCAGGCGTATTCATCTCCTGATTAATCCCGGGCATTGTTATCCCGGATGGTAAACACGGAACCTGCGGTTGTATACAACCGCACCCGTACACAAATCCCGCGGATATCACTGCTAATAATCCATTAAGTATTTTCATCATGTTAAAAATCGGCACACCTGCGCGGTAATAATACCTAAATATGTCCCGATGATATTTCCTACAATAGCAAGTAAAAGCCCAACCGATGCCAGACCCGGCTGATAAATCGCGGCGATCACGGGAGCGGAAGCAACCCCTCCTATATTCGCCTGGCTTGCCACAGCCGCCAGAAACATGGGCGCTTTGATGATCCTGGCCACGGTTAAAAGCACACCCGCGTGAAACAAAACGATCAAACAGCCGGCAATAATAAGAACCAGCGTTGACCCGATATTGGAAATATTGGCTTTAGCTCCGATAGACGTCAAAACAAAATACAGCATCCAATATCCGATACGGGACGCGCCTTGATTATCAAGGGCCCTCAGAGGCGTAAACGAAAAAACAATACCCAGCGCGGAAACAAGAATAATCGTCCACGCATATGGCGAAATCACATCCTGCACCACCGGAAGATATCCTGCGATACAGCGCGCGGCAAAGCTTCCGCCAAGGGCTAAAAAGATACTAAGTGTCATTGCCGAAAACCGGAATGATCCCTTCCCATGTAACGAAGTACGCGTAACCGTACAGCTCAATTCATCAAGAATTTTCCGGTTTGATTTATTCCAGCAATCAAACTTTTTCTGAAAACCGGCTGCCGCAACCAAAACCCCCATCCATACATACGGAACAACCGTATCAACAATTACCATCGGCGTAAAAACGGAATCAGGAGTCCCGATCGCTTCCTTCACCGCGATCATATTCGCACTGCCGCCTATCCAGGACGCAGACAATGCGCCAAATCCCGACCACATCCCCGCCCCAACCCAGTTCCGGAAAAAATAAAACACAAACGGGACGCCAACCATAATCCCTACACTTCCGGCCAACATCATACCAAGAGCCGGACGGTCAAGCTTCATAATCGATTTTATATCCGACGATAAAAGAAGCAGAAAAAGACTGGCAGGCAAAAAAATACCCGACACAGTCGAATACACAGGACTTTGAGAATCAATAAAACCGGCCGTTGAAACAAGCATAGGAAGGAAATAAATCCAGAAAACAGGCGGGATAAATTTAAAATATTTTTCGAATCCACGGCGGCTGGAAACATAGAGAACCGAAGCTTCGATGCACAGTAAAACAACAATAATCCCAAACGGGTTAGTCAGCATAAATATGTTTTATAAAGGGGTTATACCAATACCGGCCGCTCCGCCGCGA
>JAQUMS010000279.1 GCA_028717985.1 Candidatus Omnitrophota bacterium | reverse complement strand
TGCGGAAAAGAAAGTTGCCGAGATCCTGGCAAAGAATTCCGGCAGTGTCACTCCGGAAGATGGTTTGTTGTTTGGCCAGATCACTACCGCGGATAATACCTGGGTTACCAGCCTTGAAGCTGATCCCGTGTATGCCGATGGAAAAACAAAAGAACAATTATTGCAGGAAAATCCCGGCAAAGAACCACAGCCGGTTGATTACACATATGCATATACTACTCTGTCAGGTACTTTTTCAAACGGAGTTCTTATCAGCGGGAATACGTTTAAAGGGTTCGTTAATCCCAATGATGCTCAGTTACAAGAAGATATCGCTCCTGATAACCAGCCTAAAACATTAGAACAGATACAGCAGGAAGCCCCGCAATTCAGCGATGGGTTTAAACGCTATTCCGTTCCTGTAACTGTTGACGGCCAGGTTAAACAGGTGCTGGATAATTCCAATTATGCGGAATACAGTGTTATGGTCGGTAAGAACGAGGAGACTAAAACCGATGTGTTACGCCCGTTTGTTTCCTATATGAAAGAAGGCATGCCTACAGCCGTGACCAGAGAATTAAATACCGTTCCCGCGGATCTTGAAATGCAGTTGTTCAATGTCAGACAGTCTCCTACGACTCAGGATGGTGAAACCCAGCTTCATCAGCTTACCAGTGGGGATGATAAATTGCTTCCTTCAAGCCATCAGAAATTTGAATCAATTTCGGCACAAGAAAGAGACGCGTATGTCGCCGAGTATAATACAGAACATAATACCGCGTTAACCGGTGAAGAATTCGCGTCAAAATGGAATGCCGCGGTTGACAATATCGCGATTGACCAGTTCCCTGCGGTGCTGGAAAAAGGATATGATCCTAAAACCGACACAGATGCGGCTTTGGCCTGGTATGACGTGACGTTTAATAACGGAACGAAAACCGCGACATTAACGTATAGGGTAAACGGAAAAGCGGAGGGCCTTGGTTCAGAAACATATTCCGTGAAGGATATGCCTTTAGATTCTATTACCTTGAATTCATTACGCCAGACAAGCGGCGAGGCTGCGGCTGCCGACCGCCATGTGAGCGGAGATTCATTAAATGATGTGTTTGAGAACGGAGCGATTAAACACAGCGATATCACGAATGATTCGGGAAGGACCGCTGTTGATTATACCTCTACCGTTGACGCAGCTACAACTATTAAAGATATCACGGTGAATCATTACGCGAAACTCGATACCGGCGCACAAGAATTTAATGATTATAGGTTTACCGCCAGCAGGACATATGAAGACGGAAAATTAACTTCTGCTTCAGAAAAAACGTATACTCCTCAGACTAACCTGAAAGTTGACGCGGAGGTTGTTACAACCCAGTACGGTGACTCCGGTAAAAAATTCTCCCTGGTGATTACCGATGAGAATAATAAAGTCATTGAAGTCGGGCTTAAGAACGGGATGAATGATGTGGTTATTCCTGCCAATTCTAAAGTCAGCCTTAAGTTTTTTGAACCCGCTGATAATGAAGACGGCGGTAAAGCCAAGGTGGCCGTTAAATCTATCAATGGCCAGCCGGTTAATGTTGAAATAACAGATCCCGGTTACAGCCGTAATAACGCCCAGATCAAGACAGAAGATATTACCGGTTCAGTGTGGGCCGCCCAGACAAAAGATCTTCAGCTTTCGGAAAAAACTGAACGGGCGTATGAATACGCGCAGTTTGACGGTCAGACCAAATTAACCAAAGGTACAGCCGATTATTTCAGGTATACCGACGGCGTAGAAACCCATTATGCATCTGATACGATCGTCCGCGATTACACCGCAGAAGCGCAGTTGAAGTTTCAGCGCCAGGAATCATGGGCGAATGAAGGTAACGCCTTCGTGAAAGTTAATGTCGCCGCGACTTCCGAACAGCTTCAGTCTGATGCGATGTCCTTGGTTGTGATTGACGATAAAGGCAATAAAGTTTCTTCTCAGGCGTTATCCGCGGGGTCAAATGAATTTTATCTTAATGTTCCGTCTAATTCTCAAATTGTTGTAACCAATAACGGCACTAAACTTCCTTCATCGGCTAAAGTGATCGGTTCAATGGAAGTCGACGGGGTCGCGGTCCAGTTTGTAGATGACGGTAAGGAATTAAGCTATCCCATTTATCATTCCGCTCAGGACAAGAATTTCGATATATCCAAAGAGTTTAATGCCGCGTTCAGCCAGAAATTGCATCTGCAGGAATATTCGGAACAGAGATATAGCTATGAAGGAGATAAAGTCAGCGAAAAAATCGATGTGAATGCAGGTGCTCTTGATGCTAAGAAGCAGGATAATTCAGTTAAAACACGCGTTTTGATACAGTCAGGATTGACAACCGAAACGCCTTTGACATTGAGCGGTGAATTTAAAGGTATGCAGATAGCCGATAAAGCTATCGCCGTTACCCGCGAATCGATTACCGGGCCGTTTGACGCTTCTCTTTCTGATGTCAGAGCGTCATTGATCGATAAAGGAATTTCCACCGATCCGAACAGGATGCTGCATTATGAATTCAAAGATGACCAGTATTCATATTATAGGCTTGAAGAAACCATTCCGATGACATTCTCCGAATGGCCGTTTGCCGGATTAACCGGCTCCATTCATAAAGATACCAATTTCAGGGACAAAACCCTTACTCTTGATTATAACGTTAACA
>JAQUMS010000278.1 GCA_028717985.1 Candidatus Omnitrophota bacterium | reverse complement strand
AAGACCGTTTGATTCTAGAACTAGATGGTTTTATTGCTATAAGTCCGTTTGCTGCCAGATTTCCGTTTGAGACCTGGATATTACCCAAACAGCATTCTTGTGATTTTACTGCCACAGATCAGCAGTCAATGGTAAATTTAGGTAAAGTAATGAAGATTGTCCTTTCAAAATTGAAAAAAGGTTTAAACGATCCGGCATATAATTATATTATACATACAGCTCCTTTCCGCCGTAAAAAGTCGGGATACTGGAAAACAATAGATCATGATTATCATTGGCATATTGAAATTATGCCCAGGCTTACACGTGTAGCAGGTTTTGAATGGGGGACGGGATTTTATATCTGTCCTTCGAAGCCGGAAGATGCTGCGAAATTTCTAAGAGAGGTAGAGATATAGTATGGGTGAATTAAGGCGCGATCCTGTCGTAGGTAGGTGGGTAATTGTGGATACAGACCATCCTGCAAGCCCTAAAGACTTTAATTATGAACAGAATATCCAGAAGGGCGGAGTTTGTCCTTTTTGTTATGGTAATGAATCAATGACTCCTCCGGAGATTGAATGTTTTCGGGAACAAGGAACAGGTTCGAATACACCCGGTTGGCAAGTGAGGGTTGTGGCAAATAAATTTCCCGCTCTCCAGATTGAGGGAGATTTGGATAGGAGGCCACTTGGTCTTTATGATATGTCTAACGGTGTAGGTGCCCATGAGGTTATAATCGAAAGTCCATATCATGCAAAAGATATTCCGGATTTGTTACCACAGGAGATAGAAAATTATATCAAAATCTGTTGTCACAGGGCAGTGGATTTGGCTAAAGACAAGCGTTTTAAATATCTTATGTTTTTTCGAAATTATGGTTCAGCGGCTGGGGCTTCTTTGGAGCATGCACATACCCAAGTTGTAGCGCTTCCCATGGTTCCAAAGAATGTAGCTGAAGAGATAACTGGTGCTAAGAGTTATTTTGATTATCGTGAGCGTTGCGTATTCTGCGATATTATAAGGCAGGAGATGCAGGAGAAAGAAAGGATAGTATTAGAGAATAAATATTTTTTATCTTTTTGTCCGTTTGTCTCTAGGTTCCCATTCGAAATCTGGATAATGCCTAAAAAACATAGCGGATATTTTCGCACAATGGGTGATGATGAGATACGGTTATTAGCGGAAATATTAAAAGAGACGATTGCCAAAGTTAAAAATATATTCCCTAACCTTTCTTACAATTATATTTTACATGTTGCCCCGATTAATGGTGATACTGATGTAGAGTATTATCATTGGCATATTGAATTTATGCCTAAATTAACACAGGTTGCTGGATTTGAATGGGGTACGGGTTTTTATATTGATCCGATTACTCCGGAAAGAGCCGCGAAATATCTAAATAATAAGTAAGAGTGTAGTTTTATTAAACAAAAACAGGAGGAACTCAAAATGGCAGTAAAGATTGGTATTAATGGTTTTGGAAGGATTGGTCGTTTAGTCGCGAGAGCGATCTTAGAGAAAAATAGTAAGAATATCGAATTGGTGGCGATTAACGATTTGACTGACGCAAAATCGAACGCCTACCTTTTTAAATATGATTCTGTGCATGGAAGGTTTAACGGAGAAGTTAAGGCTACGAAAGACGATGAGATAACTGTAAACGGTAAAGCGATAAAAGTTTTAAGCAAAAGAGACCCGTCGGAATTACCCTGGAAAGATTTAGGTGTTGAGATCGTGGTTGAGTCAACTGGTTTGTTTACGGTAAAGAAAGACGGAGTAAACAAAAAAGGCAAAGAAGTAAAGGGCGCTGAGAATCATATTACTAAAGGTGGTGCAAAAAAAGTAGTTATTTCTGCTCCGGCGGAAGGTGAGGACATAACTATTGTTATGGGTGTTAATGATAATAAGTATGACCCTAAGAATCATAATGTTCTTTCAAATGCTTCTTGTACTACGAATTGTTTAGCTCCAGTAGCAAAAGTTTTAAATGACAAATGGGGGATTGTAAAGGGTTTGATGACGACGATCCATTCATATACTAATGACCAGAGGGTTCAGGATATGGCGCATTCTGATTTGCGTCGTTCCCGCGCTGCTGCGGTTTCAATGATACCTACTTCTACAGGAGCAGCAAAAGCAATATCATTGGTTATTCCGGAGTTAAAGGGTAAACTTGATGGTTTCGCAATTCGTGTGCCTACTCCTAATGTTTCAGTTGTAGATTTAACCTGTCTTTTAGGTAAGAAGGTTACTGTGGAAGAAATTAACGCAGCAATGAAAGAGGCGTCTGAAGGAACCCTGAAAGGTATTTTAGGTTACATTGAAGATCCCGTTGTTTCAGTTGATTTTAATCATTGTGTATTAAGTTCTATATTGGATGCCAAGAGTACGAAGGTCATCCAGGATGATTTTGTAAAGATACTTTCCTGGTATGATAACGAATGGGGTTATTCTAATAGGGTAGTTGATCTCTGTGAGTTTATAATTAAGAAAGGGCTATAAAGGAAGATGGCGAAATTGACAATAAAGGATATTGATTTTAAGAATAAAACCGTATTGATGCGTGCTGATTTTAATGTACCGCAAGACGCAAGCTTAAATATTACCGATGATACGCGCATTCGCGCCACATTACCGACGATCAAGTATATATTAGGGAAGGGCGTAAAAAAAATAGTCTTGATGAGCCA
>JAQUMS010000277.1 GCA_028717985.1 Candidatus Omnitrophota bacterium | reverse complement strand
TCATGACCGCGGCTGAAATTATAACTACGGCGGACACGGAAGGAATATCTTCTGTTCAGATATCGATCTCGGATTATTTCCGGAAGAAGGTACAACAGTTCATCTCCGAAAATTATCAGGCGAATTTAGGCCTGATCGTTAAAACCGCGTTAGACGCCGTTTTTTCCAATAACGGTTTCGGGATTACGTCTGAAATCGAGCGGCGGATTGTCTTAAATATGAATCAGATATTTCTCGGCCTGCCGGTATTCAAGCAATCGGCGTTTAGAGAACAAATTTCCCAGGTGACACGGGAGGAAGTGATAGTTTCCGGAGGAAATCCGCTGGATAATACCGGCAGGGAAGCTCTTCGTGAGGCGTTTTTTGCCGGTATGGATGAGCAGCTTCGGTCGTATTTTGAATATTCATATAACGGTTCTTCGTACCGACAGTCACTTTCTTTCTTAGCTGCTGAATTCGATCTCCAGTTTATGCTTGCCGGTTTTACAACGGAACAGCGGTTTAATCTGTTGAAAGCTTTAACCAGTCAGCCGGCGGTTTCACCGTTGATTATCGCGATGCATCAGGCGCGTAATCCTGCTGTCAGAGCCCGCCATACAATGGGTAACGATTATAAAGATAAATTAGAGCAGGGAAGGTTCCTTCTTCATTTTATCCTTGATTATAGGGCGTATTACGGAATATACGCTCATTTTTCCGGAGCCGGAAACGATGAGGTGATGTTGGATATAATGAAAGACGCGTGGATGGAATTCCGCCATGCTTCATCTTTATCTGACGGAGGCAAATCACGTGACGGGTTGATTTCCATGTCTCGTCCGGATGTTTTAATAGTTATCGGCCCTTCGGGAAGCGGAAAATCAACATTTATTGAACACCTTTTGGCATTGTATCCTGAGAAGTACGCGTTCCCGCTTCTTCTGACAACACGGAATCCCAGGCCGGGAGAAAAGGTCGGAAAGTATAAACTTCCTGTTTCCGGACAGGTTTTTTCTCAAAAGCGTAATGAAAATAAATTAATCCTATACCGTAAAAGTCATGGATATGAGTATGGCATGGAGCGGACAGAAATTAATAAATATTCCCTGAATGGCACCGGTATGGTTTTTGATACCACGTCCCTGAATACATTTGGGTTAATTAAACGTGAATTCCCGGATGCTCGTGTTGTGCTTGTCTTACCTTCTTCTCTGGAATCCATACATGCCGAAGGAATTGAAAAAATAAATTCTCTTCTTATGGAACGGATTAAAAACCGCGGAGATACCGATCAAACAGAAATTATGAAGCGTGAAACGGAAAATCTTGAATTTTTACGGCATTGCGCGGAAATCCCGTTTGATGTTGTAATAATCAACGATAGCCTGCATACTATCGGTAAAAATAAAGAATATTTTGTATCCGAAGTGAATCGGTTATTCGGCGTCAACGGCGGCAATGACGGCGGCGTGTCTGTTCCGAAGGGAGAAGGGCAAGGGCGGAAGCACGTAAAAGAAGATGCATCTTTAAGTGCTTTCAAACAAGGCACACAAGTTCAGGCAACACATGTAGAGGTGGTTTTACAAACTCCTCCGTTAGGTTCAATAAAGGTAGAGTTTACGGATCAGTCAGAACGTCAGAAAAGGCTGACACCGGAGGAGTTTGAACAGAAAAAACAAATAATTGTGACTGCTGTTCGCCAGGCGCGCGGGGATTATGATGAAGCCTTGGTTATTCTCAGAAATAATGCCGATATTACGATGAACCTTATCCAGCTTGGTAAGTTCGTGTCGCGTCATATTTATAGTTCTGTTCCCGGATTTAAAGAGGAAGTTGCTCTGATGAGAGAAGAAGTTTTGCGGAAAAAATATTCCGCTTACATAGACGCGCTTACTCATGCGCAGGGAGACTTTCAAGCCGCCCATTCTTTTTTCATCGCCTCAAACAGCATGAATGTTCCGTATGAAACGTTCCTTTCATACGTCAAAAATGAGTTATACGTTAAAATGCCCGGTTTGAGGAAGAAGATCACCGCTTTGCGGACCGCGGAAAGCAAAACCAAGAAAGAAACGATTAAAGAGATTTTACGGGAAAGCAACGGAGATTATGAGGCGGCAGCGGAAATAGCGCGGGAAAAACATAACGTGGATATCGGGACAAAAGAACTTGCTGTTTACGCGCAAAAAACCATTTATCGCGTTGACCCGGAGTTTAAAACTGAGTTGAAGGAAAAACGCGAGCAAGAAGATTTCCGTTGGAAAAATGCGGTAATGCATTCATTGCGGGAATCAGAAGGCGATTTTCAGGAAGCTACAGGCATTTTACATCTGCTTTACGGGTATGATGTCACGGAACAGGACGTTAAATCATACACGAGGAAAACGTTGTATCCTGCTTTTCCTTCTTTCAGAGATGAGGTGGTGCGCCTAAGAGAAAAGAACAAAGAAAATAAAAAGTCCATTGTAAGGGACGTCCTTCGCAGGGCCCAGGGTGATTTTAACCGCTCGGTGCGTATTTTAAATGAAGACTATGACATTGAGATGTCGTATAAACAATTCTCTTCATTCGTTGAAAGGTCGATTTACGCGCTTGAATCCGAATTCCGCCGGGAAATTGAAGAATTAAGGAGAATACGTTCTGAGTATAAAAAAGAACTGGTTATGATAGTATTGAGAGAATCTTCCGGAGATTATGAAGAAGCCGCGC
>JAQUMS010000276.1 GCA_028717985.1 Candidatus Omnitrophota bacterium | reverse complement strand
GTTTTTTAATTTTTCTCTATGAATTTTACCCAGAATCAAATATTTAATTGGTTTAAATAATTATTCCTTGTTAGCTTTTATGCAAGGTCTTATAATAAAAGCTAATGTGTGCGGAAATCCATATACAACACAGGGTAAGAGATGAAGGATCCTGCTATATTTGAATTAAGAAAAGCATTTTGAAGAGAAGCAATTTAATTAGGTACGTGTCCCCGGAATTCCGTGTCCCCGGAATTCGGTACAGTCAATGGGGTAAGGTCCCTAACGTTATACCAATACGGTCGAATGAAATCGCCAAGAAAGGCGGAGTGCTTAATTGCGTGAGCTGGAGTATAAATAAAATAATACATACGTGTAGGAAGGGCGATGGAAAAAAATCTGAAAGTTAAGATATTCGAGCAGTATTTTTTGAATGATACTACCCCAACGTATGCAAAAATAGCCGAGCGTCTTAAATTGGATATAAATGCAGTAAGTGTGCAAATCAATGAGTTAATGTCTAAACAAAAAGAAGAGATAAAGCGCATTAAAAATGTTAAGCAGTTATATAGAAATAAAAAGAAGGAAAAATCCCAAGATTTTGAATTTAATTCTTTTAAAGAATTTTATGGGTGGTATGAAGGAACGTACCGTGAACAAAAGGGTAAATGCTACTATTGTGAAACATCGGAAGAAGATGTGGCAAAATTAGTTGAAGATAGGTCTAAAAGGTCTCCGAATAGAGGAAGGCATCTAGAGGTTGAAAGAAAAGATAGCACACTTGGTAAAGATAAGTATAATCCAAATAACTGTGTTTTATGTTGTTATATATGCAACAATGCAAAATCTGATATTTTTTCTCCAGAGGAATTTAAGCTTATACAGGAAGCCATAAAAGAGACAATTATGTCAATTAAGCCAAGTAGTTAAAATAGCGTGATCATTGTATGGATCTTAACTCGTGGTAATCGCCAAAAAAACGGTACCCCACAGGCAAATTCATTCCGAAAAAATTTATTCGCAGAATTCCGGGGACACATCACTTAATTCATTGACATAGGCATATAATAAAGCTATACTTTGGCCTATGGTAAGAATAGCGCGAATCGTCATACCGAATATACCGCATCATATAACCCAGCGTGGCAATAGGTCTCAAAAAGTTTTCTTTAGCGATCAGGATAAAAAATCATACCTTCGTTTGTTACAAAAACATTGCCGAGAATCAGGATTAAAGATATGGGCGTATTGTCTTATGGATAACCATGTACATTTTATAGCTGTTCCTGAAAGAAAAGATAGCTTGGCTAAAGGAATAGGCGATACGCACAAGTATTATACCCGTATGATAAATTTTAGGCAACACTGGAGAGGTTATCTCTGCAAGGGAGATTTAGTTCTTTTGCATTAGATGAACAATATCTTTATTCTGCAATTCGGTATATAGAACGTAATCCGGTGAGAGCAGGCATGGTGAAAAGAGCAGAGGATTACGAATTTTCAAGCGCTAAGGCGCATGTGTATAAAATGAGCGATCCTGTGTTAAGCGATAATTTTGCCTGCGCAGAAATTCAAGATTGGAAAACTTTTTTAGCAGACCAAGACAAAGAGCAAGAGGTTAAGCTGTTTAAGAAACATTCGCGTGTCGGTAGGCCGTTAGGCAACGAAGGATTTATAAAAAAGTTGGAAAAGATAACAGGCAGAATTTTAAAGATTCAGAAGCCCGGGAGAAAAAAGCAAATAAGTGATGTGTCCCTGGAATTCCGCACTGGTAACCTTTTTAGTTTAGACTTTTGCCTTTTATCAAATTGCCAAATAGCTGTATACAGAGAGTCTTTCTGCCGCGCCGTATTTCTGGGCGTCCTTACCGGGGATACCTAATATGGAAAAGGTGGCGATGGTGCATTTTTCTGTTCGAGCGTATTGATATCAAAATGGAGATTTCGTAATTGTTTAGCAATACCTGCAGTTAAGGCTACTATCCCAAGAGTAATAATTCCTCCTACGGCTACGCAAGGAATTGTTCCAATCCAGGCAGCCACCATACCACTTTCAAAAGCCCCTAATTCGTTGGATGCGCAGACAAAGATCCAGTTTGCTGAAGCAATCCGTCCACGTAATTCGTCAGGAGATAATAGTCTTATCATTGAACGCCTGATCACCATGCTAATTCCATCAAAAACTCCGCTGAAGAATAAAGCAGCCATAGATAGCATAAAATTCTTTGAGAAAGCAAAGATAATGATACTTATCCCGAATCCGCTAATTGCTAATAACAAATTACGGCCCGCGCGTGCAATCGGCGAATGGCGAGTAGCGATTAAGGTTATAAGTAGCGCACCTAATGAGGGAGCGGCATTAAGCAATCCTAATCCTTTGGCCCCTACGTGTAAAATATCGTTAGCATAAATCGGTAACAATATAATTGCGCCACCAAAGAAAACAGAAAATAAGTCTAGTGCCATGGCAGCCCAAAGTGGTTGGGTTTTAAAAACAAAATGCCATCCTATGCCTATACTTTTGAATATAGAATCTTTTTTCTGGGGTATAGTTTGAGGTTTTGGTAGTATTGCTAACGTAAAGAACCAGGAGAGAATAAATCCACCAGTGATGATAAGATACGATCCTCGAGCGCCCCAAGCATCAAATATAAAACCAATTGCTGCCGGCCCTAAAACAGAACAACTGAGCCATGTGCTGCTTATCCA
>JAQUMS010000275.1 GCA_028717985.1 Candidatus Omnitrophota bacterium | reverse complement strand
GCGGGCTCATTAAGAGGTGAAAATGGCAAAAAAAGTTTTGGTTTATAGTACGTCAACGTGTCCTTACTGCAAAATGGTAAAACAGTTTCTCAAAGAGAACGCGATTGAGTTTACTGATTTTGATGTTGCGTTGGATCATCAGAAGGCGGAAGAAATGGTTGCGAAGAGCGGCCAAATGGGCGTCCCTGTTTTGGATATCGAAGGGGAAATTATTGTTGGTTTTGACCGTGAAGCGATTAAAAAAGCGTTAGGAATATAAATAGGAGCTGATAGCTTATAACGTATAGAAATGATTGTTTTTTCTATGACCTCAGAGGTATCGGCTCTAAGCTAAAGAATATGTATGATCTTATAATAATCGGTGCGGGACCCGCGGGTATAACCGCGGCAGTATACGCCGCCCGGAAAAAAATGCAGGTTCTTGTTATTACGGTCGATATCGGCGGACAGACTATCTGGAGCGGCGATATCGATAATTATACCGGGTATCAGTTTATTACGGGTCCTGAATTGGCGTCTAAATTTGAAGAACATATGCGCCGGTATAATGTCGTGGTTAAAGAGAATGAAAAAGTAGTGGAACTTAGAAAAATAGATGATGCTGTTCATGTAAAGACGATCAAAGGCGAATACCAGGCCAAAACCGTGATTATTGCTTCCGGGAAAAAATCAAAGGAATTACGAGTTCCCGGCGAGCAGGAGTTTAAAAATAAAGGCCTTAGTTATTGCGCTACCTGCGATGGGCCTCTTTTCGCGGACAAGGATGTGGCTGTTATCGGCGGGGGAAATTCGGCCCTTGATGCGGCTTTGCAATTAATGAAAATCGCGTCACACACGTCCATAATTAATATTTTACCGCGGTTAGGAGGAGATGCGGTCATGCGAGAGAAAGTTGAAAATTCTCCTGCTGTGACGATCTTCAATAATACCCGTGTTGTCGCCGTATACGGAGAGAAAATGGTCACGGGTATCGGTTTTGTGACCGGGGCTGACCCTGAAAAACGTCTTCATGTCCGGGGTGTTTTTGTTGAAATAGGCTTGGTCCCTAATACCGGTTTCGCCACGGATGTGGAGCTTAATGAGGCAGGGGAGATTAAAGTTAATTGCCGTAATGAGACCAGTATTCCCGGTATTTTTGCCGCGGGCGATGTAACCGATGTCCCGGAAAAACAAATTGTTATCGCTGCGGGAGAAGGCGCAAAAGCGTTACTGAGCTCTTTTCGCTATTTGGCGGAACATAGACTATAAAAGAGGTATTGAAGTGTAACTTCAAAAACCTTGTATCTGTGAGGATGTGCTTATGCACCGACTGCTGTTTCATATAGGCCCGGTCACTGTTTATTCATACGGTTTTATGCTCGCGTTGGCATTTATCAGCGGCGCGTTATTGGCAGAGTATAGGGCCCGCCGTGCGGGAATCGGGAAAGATAAAATCATAGATCTTACTTTTTATATCCTTGTTTCTTCCATCGCCGGAGCCAGACTTTTGTTTGTTATTCTTAATTGGGATTATTATAAGCAGACTCCCGGGGATATATTAAAAATTTGGGAAGGTGGCCTTGTATTTTATGGGGGATTGATCAGCGGATTTATTACCGCGTTATGTTTTTTGAAGGCTCACAAGATATCTGTCTGGTTAGCTGCGGATGTTTTGAGCGCGCCGCTTGCTTTGGGGATCGCGATTGGAAGGATAGGATGTTTTTTGAACGGTTGCTGCTACGGCGTTATTTCTCAGCAATGGGGCGTATGTTTTCCTTCTACGGATAATCCTCCTGTGTTCGCCCAGCAATTGCGGGATGGATTGATTCCCCCCGGGTCTCTGCATTCTCTCCCGGTCATTCCCTCTCAGCTTTATTCGTCCGCCGCCTGCCTGATTATATTTTTTGTGCTGCTTTTTGCGGAAAAACGCAAGAAATTCGATGGGTTTTCGTTTTGGCTGTTTATTTTATTATATAGCGTGACGCGTTTCATTATAGAGGGGTTTAGATATTACGAATCAAATTTTTTATTCTTTGGTACGTTGACTGTCTCTCAGATTATCAGTATTGCGCTTGGGGTTGTTGCCTCGGGCTTTCTGGTATACCCGGCTGTAAAATCCCGGACCGGCAAAAAAAACCTTTGACGGTTCTCAAGGTATGTTTACATGAAAAATTCCATACAAAAAATAGATAAGAAACGCTGCGTTGTCTTTTTTGATTTTGACAACACGGTCACGGCCGTGGATGTTTTGGATGATATGATCGAGCGTTTTTCTACCGATAACCGTTGGAAAGAACTGGAAGCCCGGTGGAAAAAGGGTGAAATAGGGTCCCGGAAGTGTTTGGAGGGGCAGCTCGAAGGTATCCGCATAACGAGGAAATTTCTGAATGAATATCTTGGTTCCATCAGGCTTGACCCGTATTTTAAGCTTCTTGTAAATTTTATCCGGCACCGGGAAATCCGGGCATATATTATAAGCGATAACTTTGACTATTTTCTTAAAACTGTTTTAAAACATAATAACCTGTGTTATTTTAAAACCTTCTGTAATTCCATTCGTCTTAAAAACCGCGCGTTTTTTCCGAGTTTCCCCTTTCCCAATGATTCCTGCGGTTTGTGCGGGCATTGCAAGAAAAGGACTCTTCTGGGGCGCCTTCATCATGATGATTTTTGCATTTATATCGGCGATGGGCGTTCTGATATCTGTCCT
>JAQUMS010000274.1 GCA_028717985.1 Candidatus Omnitrophota bacterium | reverse complement strand
ATCCCTGTTCTCCACAAAATCATCGGATTCTTTCGCGGCAGGATCACGCTCACTTTCTGAAAGGTGGCGTCTGAAAATTACCCATTTGTATTCCACGAAACGGACGGCATTCTTATCTGCCGACTTCAGATCATATAAAATATATTTGGCGGAAATCAGTGTTTCGAGAGAACTTCTCAACAGAGGACTGGTATCCTGCCCATACCCCTGGCGGCAGAGACAGAAAATAGCTGAATAGGTCTTAATGATCCGGGTGAGAAAAAAAAGAAAAATACGTTTATGCGGCGGGCAATCAATAAGCTTAATATGTTTATCGTTGAAATTCTTTAAAAAATCAAACGCCAGAAACCTCGCATCTTCAGCCGCATCAAAAGGCTCATTATAATATTCCCGTATCTTCTGCGTTATTTCGGAACCCGCATAATCCATTGCCGCCTCTTATAAATACCTCAGAATCCGGTCCAGTACCTTACGCGCGGCTTCTTTATCCCCTGCAGCGCCGACTCGGACATCGATCCTGGATGTAGTACCGGAAATTTTCTTCACATCAATCCATATTGTTTTACCATCTGTGTAATTACTCATTATCTGCGCGATCTCTTCTTTTTGTGTTTCCTTGGTAACATTCAATTTCAAAGACTTCAACCCTGATTTAACCCCTTCAATGGCACGCTCAAACGGAACTGAAACTTCCTGGCTTAATTTCCCGGAAAGCCAGGTTGCGGTCCCTACCCCGCCGGCGGCTCCGGCCACCAAAAGCACACACCCCCCCATATTTACCATAAACAATAAACCGCATACGACACAAACGATCTTTTTTATCATATCAGCCTCCCTCACCAGCTTACGAACCCGAACTAATTTTAAGAAGTGTCATCAACCCCAGCAATATAATCAAAATCCCAACGTAAAATTTCAGGCGTTGAGGAAAAATATTCTTCACTGTCCATGCCGCGAAAGGCACGGCAAGAGTAGCACTGAGCACCAAGATACCGATCAGTTTCCAGTCAAGGAATTTTCCGCTGATCAGGTAAATCATAAATCCCACAAAACACGTAATCGCTTCCGCGAACGCGGTAATTCCCACGGCATTTTTCGAATTCACCCCCGCGAGAAGCTGTCCGCCCATTACCAATGGTCCGTATCCTCCGCCGGAAATCCCTTTATTAAAAGACGCGAGCAAACTTATACCCGCCAGCCGGCGCCATGAAAAACGCAAGGGCTTTTTCATGGTAATCAGGATCAAAACACCCATACTTAATACCAGTACCCCAATATACGCTGTCAATATCCATTTCGGGATCCTGACAGCTATTAAAACCGAAATAATCACGCCCACAGAACTGACCATGCCAAGAAGCAGCGCCACTTTAAAATCTTTCGAATTCACGCGCAGATCAACGTTGGATAAATTATGATGGCAGACACACGCGGCGATATCAGTGCACAACTGTGAGATCAAGATAGCGGGGACAACTTTTAACGGGTCATACCCGAGAATAATCATTAACGGCGCCAGCGCCGTCCCGTATCCCATGCCGAGGCCGGAATCAAGGAATTCACTCACAAAAGCCAATAAGGCGACGACAATGATCATAGGCGGCTTCCTGCTATCAAACACTCATTCACGTGTTAATCCTTTATTACTTCAGAAGCGAGCTTTAACGTTTCAGGCGGAATTTCAACTTTAAGTTGCTGGGCTGTTTTTATATTCAATACAAGTTTATACTTCGGATACGCGCCGACCGGCATAGTCATAGGATTGCGTCCTCCTAAAATTTCCCGGGCCATAGGAACCGCCACTTTAGCGCCTTCGGGAAAATCAAACCCCAGGCACATCAACGCGCCCTTTTTTACCAAAGCTATAACGCCGGCATACGTGGGAATCCTGTTCTCATTCGCAACCTTAATCATTCCATCCCCAAAAGAAACCACTTTTGAATCCGCGGTCGTAACAATAACATCAACCTTTCCTGCAAACTGAGCGGTAAGCGCGGACAATTCATCGGATGAAGCAAGCGTATCAGGAATAAATACCTCATGAACGGTTATTCCCTTCGAGGAAAGAACATCTTTCCATTTTTTTGCCTGGCTCGCGGGAGCAGGATCCCCCGGCGTATATAATAAACCTACTCTTTTAATCGACGGCAAAGCCAACAACAATGCTTTAATTTGCCGGTCTTCCGGCACAGAACACTGAACGCCGGTAAAATTAGTGCCTGAATAATCAAGTTGATTCACCAATTTCGCGCCCACAGGATCAGCGACTGCCGCAAAAATCACGGGTTTAGTGATACCTGCTTCTTTCACCAGCATGGCGTTCGGCGTTCCGGCGACAAAAAATAAATCAGCCGTTTTTTCAATATTTTTCAACTGAGAGATAAAATCTTCTTTATTGCCTTTACTGTCTATAGTAATAAAATCTATCGAAAGATTACTGCGTGCCGCGTCTTCTTTAAGACTTTGTGCGAATGTCTCACGGGAAACCTGATATTCAGAATTATCAACGTTGGTAACCAACGCTACGGTTGCTGCATATGTATGGCAGGAAATAGACATGATAAAAAGAAATACGAAAAAGACACCTCGAAGCGCGGTTCGAAAACCACATTCCATTTTCTCCTCCCGTTTATAAAAATATGGATACTAAATGAGTTTGTATTCTTTTATACAACCAAAGGAAAGCGCC
>JAQUMS010000273.1 GCA_028717985.1 Candidatus Omnitrophota bacterium | reverse complement strand
AACGGCGTTACCTACTACAGACGCCATTGCCTGTCCCACAAACCCTAATCCCTGTACCACTACAATCTGCCGTCCCGCATTCCTCTGCTCTTTTACCCAATACCCCATCTCGGAAGTCTGGACAGGAACCGGTTGTTTGCCTGCCATGAATTTTCTTACATACGCAATCAACGTTTCTAATCTTTGTCTCAAAGGAGTATACGCACCGGTTATAATACCGCCGAACAATATACCCGGCATCATGAATAAATTAGTAGAAAGCCCGTTAACTTGTGTTTTCATTACCGCTGTATCTTGAATTACTTCGTCTTCTTTATATCCCCTGGCACCTGATAAATTTTCTGTTGACGGATTAATGCCGGTAGTGGCAGAATGAACAGTCCCCTGCGCGCGTTCAACAAGAATACCGTTTATGATGTTCGCGAATATTGCCGCGCTGTGTTCATCCTGATGAGTCGGTTCATTCACAACCCATGCTTTATTTTCCACTGCTTCATCGGCGTACGTATCATACAAGCCCGGAATAGACGGATTATCATGGATCATCGCGGATCCGCCGACAATTCTTCCTTTAATCTGATCTCCATAGGTCATTCCCGGTATGCGGTATCCGTTCGGCCCGTAATCAAGAATATCGTGAAGATTCTTAGGCGACCGGTCGCTGTATCCGACAATAAAAGGAACTCCCTGGATATTTCTGCCTTCTATGACAGCCGACCATAAACCGTAGGCAGCGTTCAAATAACGGGTATCGTAACTTTCTTTTCCTGCCTGACGGAAATAAACTTCATCGGCTATTAATAACCAACGGGCTTTATCCATTTTATTCCTGTTGGAACCATACGCCCAGGCGTCATGCTTATCATTCGTAACACCTACTTCATACATATTCCGTTCAGCAAGATTCACTATGCTATCGCCTAATTCTAATAATTTTGCCCTCGACAAAGACTGTTCTTTCTGCAATCCATATTTCTGGACTATGCTCAAAGGCAATAAAGCCAGATGGCTGAATACAACATTATCATGCCTGTCTCCTTCAAACGTAAGCCACGATTTTAACGAACCCATATTGGTTTTAATATAACCCGCCAGATAATCAGGAGTAGGATATACGCCATTCTCTTCGCTTAAGGCACGATAATAAAGATCAGGATGTGCTTCGGCAAATTCAAGGATCTGTACCGCAGCCATCATGCGGTCATCAATATCATTGGGATCACGAGACCCCTCCATGGCGAACATGGCGGAATCCGGATGAGCGTCTAAGAAACGCCACGCGCGTAAACTTGCTTTCGCGGATGCTACAGCCATATCCTGATTTCCATTCTCCGCAAATAATCCCGCAGCTACGGACATGGCTCCTGCGTACTCGGCTGTCACAACAGTCGAATAATTATTTTCATCGACATCCCGGATCACTCGGTCATGGTCAGCGAAATTATAACGAAGAGACGTAGTAAATTTAATATCTCCTTCATCCTGATAAACCGTGCCTTTAAACGGCCCTTCCTGGACCTGCATAGCCAGCATCCACGGAGTCTGTTCCATAAGGATTGTTTGCATTGCAAGTTTATTTTCCGTTACAAACTGATCGTCTGAATGCAGGAACAACCCCCAAATATTATAGGTTTCGGCTAAATACTGCGTGGTCGCGCGGGTATTACCTTCAGGCATCATTGTCGGAGGCATGTTCTCGATAGTCTTGATCGTATTGCCGTCTTTATCCGCCAGATATGTTGTGCGCGGAATGCCGGAGTAATACTTCGTGCTTCTTTTATCATACGATTCAACAGTCATTTTTGCCAAGTCACTGAACGGATCAGAAGAGACCTCGAACGAATTTGATTTTAAAAGCGTTCCCTGATGATCAATTACCAGATAATACACGCCCGGTTTATTGATCCTGGGCGTCAAACGGTAAACCGCTTCCGCAGTCACATCATCAACACCCCTGAACGCGGATTCTTTAATTACGCCGTATAAACTCTGCTCCATAGCCGCCGTATGGTATATATTGCCCTTCGTATCGATCACGTAATATTTATCCCCGATCAACGTACCGGGAACTGTTCCTAACCCAAGTTCGGCTATCGGATACGAGATGAAAAATTCCTGATCCAATAATCCTCCGGCTACGGGAGAACGCACAGGGACTTTGAATAACGGCGCGGGAAGATTGTATAAATCAACGGCGTTTTCTTTTTTAACCCCCGCAATACCCATCAGAGGATAATCCAGATCGTTATCACGCGGTATAGCGACCAGAGTAGTATCTTCCCAGGAAGCGTTCACTCCGGATTTAAACGCTTCAGATTGCTTGTCGGCCTCCTGAACAGTAGTACCTGGCGCGGGAACATGAGAAATACCGTATTTCGCATCGTGCAGAGCCAACGCCGTAGCGTTATCATAATCATGCTTGCTCATTGTTTCTGTTTTCTGAACAGCGGGAACTATATATGATGAATCGAAAGGAACACCGGTGCCTGCCTCGCCCTGCACACCGTTAAAGTCGGAATTAAAACGCAGATCGGACATACTCGCTTCCTGGTCGGCCAAAAGCTGTTCCAATGTCACTACGGAAAGAGCCGGTTCCTGCTGATGCACGTATGCCACGATTTCTTTAAAATCTTTCTCGCTGATTTCAGTATAAACGCTGGGATCAGTGGGCGATCTTTTATGGAACATCATAACTAA
>JAQUMS010000272.1 GCA_028717985.1 Candidatus Omnitrophota bacterium | reverse complement strand
CTTATGCTGCCTAAAACGGAAAAAGAAGCCCTTGTAATGACCCAGGCTTTCGCCATAGGCGATGAAGATTTGATAAATGCCGTTCAGGCAATAATCCGGAACATAAAAGATGAAAATCTTCCGCTGCTTGACCGTTTTAAGAAGGTTTTTGATACCCATAAAGGCCTTTTTGAATATCTTGAAAAATATAATTTTTATCTTTTTATCGATTTTGCATCTTCTCCCATGCCTTACAGTATTTCAGAGCACGGCGGTTCCGCCCCTGAAAATAAAGCGATTGAACTGATGCTTGACGCCGGGGAATACCTTCAGGTTTCCCGTGTTTCTTTTAACGGAGTGGAATACCGGATTGATAAGGTATACCGGAATATATCGGTCGGCGAAACAGGGACTCAGGGAAGGTTTGTGTATGATGACGCGGGAATGAGAAAACGGTATATGGTGCTTACCGATACACTCGAAGAAGATTTTAAGAGGGTTGAGAAAGAATTTACCATGGCCAGGATCCGGGGCATATTAACGAAAAAACAATGGCCTAACGGCCCGGTTAAGCATCAGGTTATAGTAGGTTTGTCCGAAAGCGTCGCGATCCATGAAATTATACATGATTTATTCCCGCGTTTAGGAGAACTTCCTTCAATGCTGGCTCAGCTCGCGTTTGGCCCCGTCCCATTTGAGGATTTGAATAACTTTATTTCTATTCTGCAGGAGGCCAAAGGCGGGAGCGATTTTGTTGAAAATATATTATTTGATGAATACCGCGATATTTTGGCTTCAGAACATTATAATGCCAGCCTTAAACTTGTGGCGTATTTCCTCAGTTTTGTATTACGGGAAAATATGATTGATTCCGTCAGCCTGAGGGACAGGGTGAGCGCGTATCTTTTGATTGAGGATGGAGATGTTTCATTAAAAGGTGAGAAAGCCGGATATGATATCGAAGCGGTTATTTCCGCGTTGTCTTCTTTGTCGGAATCGGAGATCCGGGAGATTTCCAAACAATGGCTCAAGAAAGATTTCGGATTTGAAATCACCTCAGGTTTATCCAGTGTGTCTTTTGTATTCCCGGGAGCAGAAAAATTAGTAAGTTTATCCGGGGAAGATGCATCCCGGCAGGAACAAAAATCAGCGGGAATTTATTCCATAATGCTTCCTATACAAGAATCAAATCTGCTTGCCGGACTAAACGGCCGGTCCCGGACGGTACTTGTTCAGTCGGTTGAAGAAAATCTTGTAAAAACAGGAGAAATAGGCCATTCGGTTGAGAGAGCAAAAGCGGTACAGGCTCTTGCCGCGACTGTAGCGCGTATTGACATGTCCGCAGGAGAAGCTTTGGTGAAAGAGCGTATCCCGCAAAGATTTATCAAAGGTTCAGCGTTACTTTCTTTGGCTCAGGCGGCTTTTGAACAGGGAGACAAAAAATCAGCGAAGCGTTTACTGGAAGAATCCGGGATTGGGTTACGGTATCGTGCTCAAGGCCGTGCTGAAAAAGAGAATGTTTCTCTTGCCGAAACAATCGGCGGAGTATTTTTTAATCTTGATGAGCTGATAGGTCTTCAGCAAAAACTTGGCATGAGCCGGGAAGCAGAGGAAACACTGGATTCTCTGGAAAGATATCTGCTTGATAATCAGGGTAACGTATCCAGAGAACGCGCTGCGTATATACTTAAAATCGCAAAATGGAAAGGAATGTTCGCGTTGGAGTCGCATAATGAAGCGTTGATGTCAGAGGTGCTCGAGTTATTGAAAAAGATTGAAAAGTCGGCGAAATCCTATAGTTCTTCCGAAGCACGGGAACCTTTATTGATTGATACCGCTGAATTGCTCGCTCAGTTTAACCGTAAATCAGGAGCGAAACGTATTCTTGAATGGATTCTCAAATCAGAAATAGGCTGGGTGAATGCCAAATCTCATGCTCAAGCCGCCGCCGCGTTAGGCACTATCGGTTATCCGGAAAAATCGCTTAAAATTTTGCTTGAAATTGAAGCAATAAAAGAACGCCGTTCCAACCATGTCGGTGTAGCCGCTGATTATCTTTATATTCTTATCGCTTCCGCCTTCGCGCGGGTTGGGAATATCGAAAAATCCCGGGAATATTTTGCGAAAGCCGTTTCCCCGGAAACACAAGCGGGCCGCTTTGAGTCTGATTCATGGGGTATTGTGCATACGATTGAAGCTCAGATAGAATATCCGGAATTTTTAGCAGATGCTGTTGAAAACACCGTGAAAATACGTGATTTTGGGGTCCGCGCGGAATGGCTTTTGAGGATTGCTCGTGTTTATCGCGAACACGGCAAAATCCCGGAATCTGTTTCTGTTCTGCGGGAAGCGCGGATCATAGCCGAAAATATTCTGGATGAAGCACACCGGGCGCGCACGATCCTGGACATTAAGGTTATGGTATATGAAACAGATAAGCAGGGGAATGTGTTTGAAAGCGATGACCGGAAAGAAATTCCTTTATCTGATGGTGGGGCACAGTTTGTTCCCGCGGGAAGAGATAACGGTTTTATACAGTTTTTTGTTAATGGAAAGCCTCTTATATTGGCAAACCGTGATAAACAGGGCGTTTACGGGAGATTTGAATTCAGGGGCAGTCATACCGCCATAATTATTTTGGGTGATGACGCAAAAAATGTGGGTTATGTGGATTATTTTATTGACACGAAAAACGTGGAAATAAACCACATTGAAATAGACAGT
>JAQUMS010000271.1 GCA_028717985.1 Candidatus Omnitrophota bacterium | reverse complement strand
TTTCTTATCGGTTTTTCCCGCGTTACGTTCATCATATTCTCCCGCAATCAGTTTTTCTATTTTTGCCAAAGTTATATTAATATTAAACAGGGTCATCTCCTTATTAAGCCTCTGATTGGTCAAAAGAAGCTCCGCATCGTTCAAATCGGTCAGCGTTACCTGCCCGGAAGTAAACATCTCCTGCATTTGTTTAAAAGATTCTCCAGCTAACCGTACCGCCTCAATATTGGCAATAAGATTATCTTTATACTGCCGGTATTCCACGTAGGCTTTCTTAAGTTCCAGCACAAGAGCCTTGCGGGCCTGTTCCTTCTTCAATTGCGCGGTCGTCCGCTCGGAAATTGCCTGGCCTAATAATGCCTCCTTTTGCCCGCCTTCCCACAGCGGCACGGAAATTTTCAAACCAACTGCTGCATACTTGTCCAGGTTACTATTGGAAGGCACAGTATCCTGATCTGAACCACCTATCTTATCCAAACTGGCGAAAGCCGACAATGTCGGGAAAAAACCGGCACGCCGGTTATTCACCGCGGCCTGAGACGCTTCAAAGATTTTATCCAGACTTTTTAGCGACGGCTCGTGAACAAGAAGAGCCTTTTCTAAAACCTCATAATCCAATTCATCGTAATCCGGTTTAAAACCATCCGTAAATTCAAACTCTTCGGAAGGCTGAGCTTCAATAAGGCTTTTGAGCGTCTCCAGCGCCGCTTCATACTGCGCACGTACTTCATTGACCGTCGGAACCCGGGAAGACACATCCGCAGACATCTTCAAAATCTCAAATTTTGAACTGCGGCCGCCATTGGAGCGTTTTTCCAGCAGTTTTTTATTTTCCTGGGCATTATTATACGACTCTTCCGCTATAAACAACGAATCCCGTGCTAATAAAACACTGTAATAGTTTAATTTTGCGGCGTAAACAATATCGTTTTTACCGGCTTCACGGGAATACCAGCTGGCTTCAGCCGCACGCTTTGCCGAACTAACGGCAGAAGAAACTTTCCCGAATGACCACAACAACTGTGACACCGCGATGCCGCCGGAAAGAGCATATTCCGTTTTTGTACTATCACTCGAAGGATAATCCCTGTTATTCGTCCACACGGATTGAGCGGTAATATGGGGCAATAAACCGGAACGGGCCTCATTATAAACCTGCCGGGCCTTAACGACCTCGCTATCCTTGATCTTTAACCCTTCGTTGGTAGCCAGAGCGCGCGTAACGGTTTCATCCAATCCTAAACGAGTCAGAGTTTTTCGGGGGAGTTCTGTTTTAATAGCCGGAGAAGATACTCTCTCCAGGGGCAAACTCTCCGCAAAAACAAAAAAATTAGAGTATCCCGAAATAAAAACGAATAAAAGCATCGTCATACAAACAATTACACGTGCCTGTGCTATTTCCATCATTACTTTTATTAAATATCCCTTCATTTTTCAGCCTCTTTGTCAATCAAACGCATAATCTCTTTTTCTATTTTTTTAATTTGATTTTGATTAAAAGGTAATGTTTTTAAAAGCCTCCCGAACATCAACCCGTCAACCGCCAAAGAAATAATTGCCGCTCGTTCAAACTTAATACCGGACACAAGTATATCTTCAAGCATATTTCGATGCGCCTGCCGCAATAAATCCATAAGATCGGGCTCATTAGCCGAAGCAGCCAAAATAGACGACCCCATACTATCTCTTTTTTTATCCGGCGCAAGGGCGGTTAAAATTCCCGCTTTAAATAAACGCGCAGGACCTTCCTCTATATCCTCAAGTTTCTTATCCCGATTGATATAATATTGCCGGATGAAACGCGCGATCATCTCTTTCAACAAGGCATTTTTAGTCGGGAAATTATACATCAAACCGCCTTTACTGACCCCGGCTTTCCGGGCGACATGATCCAGGGACATATGCGCCGCTCCCACTTCCAGCACAACCGCTTCCGCCGCATCCAGAATAAGCTCTTTTGAATTTTTCCTCTGCCTCATTTTTATCTCCTTTCAACACAACAAAAACAATCTTCGTCCTATATAAGTATACCGACCAGTCGGTATACTGTCAAGAAAAAAAACAATCTAACCCGGCTGTCCCTTTCAGGAATAACCGTTAATTCCATGCCTTAAAAGCACAGAAACTAAAAAGTAATTTTTATTAAGGAGGGATCGAATCTGGAATTGAACACAAACGCAGGCTTAAAAACAAAAAGCCTTTGGAATAGATTTAAAAAAGAAGACACCTTCCTGCTAAAACAATACCTTCCCCACTTTTTTGCCCTGAAGAAATCTTTTTAATACATAGAATAGCAAAACCGCTATTAAAGAATACGCTCCGATGTGTATTTTTTTTCTGCTGACCGGGCGGATAATTAGGCCTCCCGGCGTTATTTTTTTTATTTCGGAAGCATGAATATCCAAATCTCCCCCATGCTCCGGACAACTCCGGTGGAATACCCCTACAACTTCCACGATATCCCCGTGTTTATGATAATCCCCGGCATAACGAATATCACGAATCATCACCGCTGGGGTCCAAATACCCAGTGCCATTGCTCCATCATTAACATGCACCCATGAATAATCTCCTCTAATCATTACATCACCTATCACCTCGCCTTTATAGGTAACAGTTTTACTGTCATATTTTTTGGCATTATTTAACAAATCAAGACTCGTCAATATCTGTCCGTAACTGACTTGATTAGACATAACCAGCGCCAAGCATACCATAACGGAATAACAATCATTTTTCACTTTCATTTACCTTTCACAA
>JAQUMS010000270.1 GCA_028717985.1 Candidatus Omnitrophota bacterium | reverse complement strand
AGGAAATCTGATAGACAGGATATTCCTGGGGTATGTTGTTGATTTTCTTGATTTTCGCTTTTGGCCGGTGTTTAATATTGCGGCCAGCGCTATTTCCATAGGCGGGATTCTTCTTGCGTATTCAATTTTCCGCCAACCGGAAAAAAAAGCCGCCGTCCCGGCGCGGCATCACGATGCACGGTAAACCAGCAAGGTTTTTGTCTCAAACCCGTTATTCTGCGCACAATCATTTTTATCATGAAAGAATTCACCTTTAAAATTGAACCGGAAAATAACGGCACGCGCCTTGATCTGTTCCTTACTGAGTTTTCTCAGAGTAACCAGCTTGGCCTTTCCCGTACCACTGTTCAGAGTTTAATTAGCGGCGGGAGCGTTATTGTTAAGGGTGTCCCGCAGGTTAAATCCCATTATAAACTGCGTGAAGGGGATGAAATAACTTTTGTTCTCGCGGACAAAATTAAAGAAAGTTTGCAGCCGGAGAATATTGCGGTGCCGGTTTTGTATGAAGACGAAAATCTGATTGTCATAAATAAGCCTTCCGGACTGGTTGTTCATCCTGCGCCGGGTAATTATGAACATACGCTGGTCAACGCGCTTCTTTTTCATTGCACAAAGCTTTCCGATATCAACCCTTTACGTCCGGGGATTGTTCACAGGCTTGATAAGGAAACTTCCGGCGTCATGGTCGCCGCGAAAGACAATTTTACTCATCTGGGGTTGGCGGAACAATTCGCGGAACATACGATCCAGCGTAAATATATCGCTGTAGTAAAAGGCCCTGTTGATTTTTATGAGGATATTATTGAACTTCCTATTGGACGCCACCCGGAGAAAAGAAAAAGAATGGCTGTGGGGCTTGGCGATAATATAAAATATGCCAAGACGCATTACCGTACTCTCGAAAAGACCGGGCACTACAGTCTTCTTGAACTGACGCCGTTTACCGGAAGGACCCATCAGCTGCGGGTGCATCTGGCGTATATCGGGCATCCTATTTTAGGCGATACCAAATACGGGAAAAATAACGAATTTTCCCGGTTAGCTCTTCATGCCAAATCTTTGGGTTTTATCCATCCTGTTCTTAAAACGCATCTTGAATTTTCTTCGGAATTGCCGCCGGAATTCGACAGCTTTCTTAAAAATAAAACCGTTGTTTGAAAACAATATAAAGTTTTTAAAGGTTTCTCTCATAAACTGATACGAAGCAGTTGACAATCGAGCAGAACAATGTTATATTAAAAAATTGTAAATTATTATCGAGTGCATCGGCATCTTTTTAAATAATACCGGATAGACGTATCGGGGCATAGCAAAAATTTAAGAGGGGGGAAGGAAAATGATGAATAAAGGCAAAGCGTATTTGTTAATTCTTGTCGTAATGATATTATTATCTTTATCATTTGCCGGGGCGACGTTTTATCTCCTCCAGAAAGAGAAGGCCACTACGTCTGACCTAAAAAAAGAACTGGATAAGGTTACCGGTAAACTTGTTAAGACCAATAAGCGGTTTGAACAAGCTAAAAAAGCCGTTTTTTCCATGGACATTAAATTAAAGAATTCCAAGACGGACATAGATAAATTAAAAACAGATTTAACTCAGGCCGAAGCGCAGAAACTGGAAATGAATAATCTTGTTAACGATATGAAAATGAGCCTTGAAAAAGAAAAAGTAGCTAAGGTTGAATTGGAAGGAAAAATCGCGCAGGCTCAGGATGAATTAAAACAACTAAAAGCTAACATTGACGATATCTCCGGGCAGAAAACAAAGCTTGAAGAAATGGTTAAAGACCTGCGTAATCAGGTGAGCCAGGTTGATTTGGGAAAAATAGTGGTTAATCCCGCCGAGTCAGAAGAAACACCCGAATCTAAGGTTTCGGAAAAATCTAAAACCGCTTCAAAAAAGAAAGGCAAAGCGGCTTCCTCCCAGGAATCAAAACAGCCTGTGTCCGGAGGCATGGAAGGTAAAATACTGGTGATTAATAAAGATTATAGTTTTGCGGTTATTAATCTGGGAAGTAAAGATGGCGTAAAAATCGGCAATACCTTTGCCGTATATCATAAAGACGCGTACGTTGGAGATGTGAAAGTAGAAAAGATCCATGATTCAATGTCCGCGGCCGGTTTTATGTCCGAAGATCTCAAGGGTAAAGTAGTTGAGGGAGATAAGGCCGTTTTGAAAAAGTAATGAAATCGTTTACGGTCAAACCGACATCCCGCCTTTCCGGAGAGATTGTCCTTCCCGGAGACAAATCTATCGCTCATCGTTGTGTTATGGCCGGAGCTATCAGCACGGCAAAACAAGTATAAAAAATTTTCCTTTTAATTCGGATTGCCTTGCTACGGTCCATGTTTTTCAAACCTTAGGCGTTGCCATCAAGCAGAAAAAGAAAGCCGGGGTTTCGTGCGGGACGGTCGTTATTTCCGGTAAAGGCCTTCGAGGGTTGAAGAAGCCTTCCCGGCCTCTCGTGATTAAAGAATCCGGCACAACATTTAGGCTGCTCGCGGGTATTCTTGCGGGGCAGTCTTTTTCCGTTACTTTAAAAGCCGGTAAAAATTTAAGCCGCCGGCCGATGCTCAGGATCACCAAACCGTTAAGAATGATGGGTGCTGGTATCCGTGCGGCTAAAAAAAAGAAAAACGGCATAATTGAAGAGTATCCACCTGTGATAATACACGGGGGGAATCTGAATTCAATAGTTTATACAATACCAGTCGCTTCGGCACAGGTAAAATCATCGCTTATGTTCGCGGGTTTGTATGCCCGTGGCGCGACGGAAATCAC
>JAQUMS010000269.1 GCA_028717985.1 Candidatus Omnitrophota bacterium | reverse complement strand
TTCCCCCCAAGCGCATAATAGAGCCTTTTCCAAACTGTTTTTCTATCTGGGAAACCGCTAATTCAAGCGCTTTAAGCTTTTCTGTGGTTTCGTGATGTGCTTCTTTTTTTTCAGCGGCGGCTTCTGATTCTCCTTTAGCGACTGCTTTTTTTTCCATGCGAACCTCCTTGCTAAACCGTTATCTCAAAAATTAAAGGCTGAATAGGCTACAATAAGTTTTTTTTAAAAAATATGAACTTTAATTATATCCCACGATAAAGAGCATGTCAATCCTATTATACGCCGCCATTCATCCCTTATTGATTCAAATATCGTCATCCGGGAACCTGCATTGTGCACAAAGCACAACAACCCGCTACCATAATAGACGTACGCACCCGGAAAATCTTACAAAAAAACTTTAACCAAAGATTTACGCTGTTTTACCTTGACTGAAAAGCGACGCTCCCTGCCGTACTAAGAACCACTGTGAGGTTTTATTTTTTTGTTGTGGCGCGGTTTCGTCGAATGATGCCGATGTGCGGGATTATGGGGTTTGGATTCCGCCCAAATACCTGCGTGAACCAAAAAACAGGCATGAGCGTTAACCATTAAGCCATACTGGCGGGCTTTTTTAATTGCAACGTCGGATTCAGAACCCGGTTGCATCCAAATTTCTTTGACTCCTAATTTACGGCAATCCTCGATTATGCTTTCGGTAACATGCGGTGGGACCACAGTAATAATCAAATCGGGGACCCGCTCCATTTCCCTGAGATTCCGGTAAATCTTCCTTCCAAATAATTCTCCGCCTGAAGGATTAATTCCGAATACTTTGAAATCGTGCTTTACCAGTTCCTTAAAAATTTTATATCCGTATTTGGTTTCCACGCAGGAAACACCGGCAACAGCTATTTCTTTTTCATGGATTCTCATGGAAATATAATAAATCTCCCCGGTTTAAAAACCGGAGATTGTAACCCGCTTCTGTTAAAACAAGAATTCCGGTTCGACGACAGGTTTATATCGTGATGGAACAGGTATCAAAAAAGTGGCGACTTCATAGACGCCGACGCCTGTCCTGACTACCGCCTTAAACAATCCTTTAAGCGTGCCCACAACCAAATTACCGCCTTCCTTACCGCCGCCTTCCATCTCCGATTTCTCCTTGGTGCGGAAAATTTCAGCCGGGATTTCCGCCGAACCAAAGACTGCGTTGGTAATTCCCCTGCCAAGTTTACGAAGAGCGTCATCGGCAAAACAATCCTGACACATAAAACCCGCGAACAATAATATGGTCACACACGTTATTTTTAATTTAGTAGGCTTATTCACGCTAATCCTCCTGTACTGGATAAAAAAGTAAAGCCATAGACTCAAAATGATTTATTCACCCGTTTAGGGAGATACGCACATCCTATTTGAAATTTTATTTCTCCCTGTTTGGAATGAACAACCTTCGCGTTTACGGGAATATCTTTTTCAAAATAGAGGCCGGGGAAATTAAGAATCAGCTTAATAGGTGTGCCGTTAGGAATATTTTTGTCGCACACGAACGACACCCCGCCGGGACTGATATCTATGATTTTCACGTCTTTAAATGTTTGCTGCGTTGCCTCGTCAAAAACCTGCCCCGTTACCTTATCCGGAGCTTTCACACGGCCGTATTTTCTGCGTTCTTCCACAATCAGCCTCCTATTTTTGCCACCTTAACGGTTTTAATACTATTAATTTATACGGAAAAGACACGTTTGTCAACAGATTTAGCATTTGACACCGGGCGAAAAATATGTTAAATTCCCTCTATGACGCATCTATCCGAAAGCCATCAAGATGAATTAACCCGGCTAAAAAAAGAAATCGACCGCACAAAAACCGAACTCGCCATCCTTTATGAAGTCTCAAACGCCATGCGCACCACACTTAAGCTTGACGAGATACTTTATATCATTCTTACCGGAGTGACTGCCCACACAGGACTTGGATTTAACAGGGCTATTTTGTTCCTGGTAAACGAAGAAAACAAGATAATCGAAGGTAAAATGGCGATCGGACCTGAAACCGGTGAGGAAGCCGCGCGTATCTGGAAACAAATCGAGCAGGAAAAGATGGATATGGACGGGCTGATCAGCGTGTATAAATTCGCCGCGGGGAATATCCAGCAAACAGGATTTAACCGCCAGGTGCAGTACATTCGCGTTCCTCTTCAGGAACAAAAAGAGAATCTCCTTACGCTGGTTGCCCTCGAAGGCATGCCGATTCATCTGACCAGAGAAACAATCCCAAGCTACAGCGCCGATTCAATTATCAAACTTTTAAAAAGCGAAGAACTTGTCTTGGTCCCGCTCAAAGCAAAGGATAAAGTGAACGGCATTATTCTTGCCGATAATTTCGTGACAAAAAAACCTATAACTAAAGACGATTTGCGCATGCTTATCATGCTCGCGAACCAGGCGGGACTGGCAATTGAAAATTCCCAATTATACGAAAAAGCGTACGCCCTGGCAAATCTCGACTCTCTGACGGGAGTGTGGAATCACGGGTATTTTCAATATTTATTGGCGCTGGAGCTTGAACGGACAAAAGCGACACAGGATAAACTCAGCCTGATCATGCTTGATATCGATGATTTTAAGGTTTATAACGATAACCTCGGGCATCAATTCGGGGATAAAATTTTAAAAGAAATGGCCTCTCTGATAAAAAATCAATCCCGGAAAATGGACCACGCCTGCAGGTACGGAGGCGAAGAATTCGCCATCATACTGCCCCAGGCGGAAAAGAAAGAAGCGTTTTTTATAGCGGAA
>JAQUMS010000268.1 GCA_028717985.1 Candidatus Omnitrophota bacterium | reverse complement strand
CTTCTTCATACGCTTCTTCCATTCCAAAGATGTATTTAAACGGCATCGCTACGGATTGAACGAATTCTTCGATCTCTTTTTGTCTTTCGATTGTGTAGCTGATATCCTGCTTGCTCATGGCATTACGTACCAAGTACTCCAAGCCTGACTGCAGGATGAGGTAGGTTAATTCTGATTGGCTGATTTCTTTAATATCTTCTATGAATAAATACGCGGATTTACGGTGTAAACCAACATGTACTGGCGGCGCTCTTCCCTGCGGGATATGCCATACCTGTAATTCCTTTAATCCTTCTTCATAGACTCGCGCTATTCCTAAGTTCAGTAATCCTACCTTTAGTTCCACTCTCATGTCTTCGCCGATTTGTTCTTTGGCTTTTATTACTTTTGCATGCGTGCTGATGTCTGCGGCTTGCTTGCCCTCCGCCATTCCTTTAAATCCAGCATCTATGGCTTCATGTGCTTTCCTATGTTCTTCGCTTAAGCCGTTGCCAAATGAGTCGCCGCCGTCGTTGGCTAATGACCATTTTTCCATCTGTTCCATACCCATAAGCTCTTTGCGCTTCGAAGGTGTCATTAAAATAAATGCCGGATTCTTGGATGATAAATTCGAATAATACGATCTCGTCTTCAGGTATATCGTAGGTGCTATTTCCTGCGGAATATTTGTGTAAATCGGTATCTGTGTAGTAACTCCGTTTATCGTTGTAGAGGTATGTCCGGTTAAAACAGGTATCAAAATGTAATTTCTCTTAAACACTACCTCTATTTCTTTAAGGCTTTCCTGCGCTTCTTTTCCTAATTTCTTGATTGCTTCATCTATCGCGTTTATTCCTTGTTTTCTGTTGTCAGTAATTTTTCCGCTAACATTCCTTAAATCAATATTCCTTAATGCTTCTTTTTCTTCTCTTACTCTTTCTACTTCCCTGGAGAACTCTTCCCCCAGTGATTCCTGCCTCTTTACATCCTCTTCCTCACCTTCCAATGCTATCGCCGTTAATACCACCTTATATGCATCCCCATTAATCATCGACATATTCATTCGCAACGCCTTTTCATCCCTGAGCAACTTCCACGTTTTTCTTCCTTCTTCCCGGTATATTGCCAGATCAACCACATAATCAAGCGCATCGCCCGGACTTTTCCTGGAAAGGATATTTCTTACTTCCGCCAAAAGACCGGCATCCAGCATATTAATATCAGCTTCTTTAAATTTATTCAACGCCGCTCTGTCATGCAGCATCTTGGAAATTGTCGGCCACAATAATTTCGCCGCGACTGCTAACACTGCCACTCCCACAACCTGCACAACCGGATTATTCACATCTATCATCTGCAGTAATTCTCCGCCGTCTCTATAGCTCTTAGCTCTTAGCTCATAGCTCTTAGAATTTTCATCCTTCGCCCTTCGTCCTTCTTCTTTCAGAGAAAATTCCCCACCGTCATTCGTAAATTCCCTTTCTACCGCCGTATCCATATCGGTTTTCATCTTCACGACTTCAGCGATATGCGCCGCGGGTAATTCCGCCATCGCCTGTTCTATATTCAACTGCCCTAATCCCATGATAGACGGCTGAGAATTAAACAGATAATCAGTCGTAAACGTATGAATTAATCCATCCCGTGTCCTGTTCAGGGATTTCAGCATTGCTTTCGCCGTCTGCTGCAGCGGCTGATACGTCTCCCGTTTCATCCACGATTTCAGGCACGGATCCAATTCTGTCAATATGGTAATTGACTTGGCGTCTCCCATTTTCGCTATTTTCGTAAATCTGCCTATCATCGCGTTCATAACTATCTTTGTAAATTTGACTGGTTTCAAAGCCGTTTGATACTTATCTCCCTCTTCTTTTCCAAACAGATAGGCTTTAAGTTCAAGCAAAATACGGTTTACCAGGTATGTTTCTTCAACCGGGATTGTCCCTAACGCTTTAATCTTGGCATTTTTTACTATCATTGATTTCTCGCCATACGCGGAATTTAATAACATCGAGACTATTTTCTCGCCCGCAAATTCCTGATGTTGTTTCAACGCCACTTCGTTCAGATATTCAGACAACAAATTTACACTACGGTAGCGAACAACCAAATCCTCAGATGAAGCGCTTAATTCCGCCAATGTCGTAGACACTATCATCCTATCAACACTAAGTTTTACCAAAGCCCTGTATGCCTGGACTATCGTATTACGGTTTCCAAGAGCTTTATTCAGCGCCAGAATGACTTTTTCATCCCGTATCCCTAACTCTCCAAGCGCTTCCGCCATACGAACACCAACCAATGGATCTTCATTTTCTAATCTGCGGATTATTATGTCCTTAGCTTCTTTCGCCAAAATTGTTCCGCGAAGCTGTTCCACTAAATCAAGAATCACTGCCCGTGAAGTTTCGGCTTTTAATAATTCTATATTGCTTGTTTCATTCTGTTCACTATACGCAGTTCTCAATTCTCCTGCGACAGAATTATTGACGCTCTGGGACACCGGGACGCTTGCTTCCCCTCCGTCATTGGTGTTCATCCATGCTTTCAGCATATCCAGCGCAGGTTCAAGGATCGCTTTCACCTCGTCCAAATCCTTTGCGTCCCTTACTTCGAATATGATTGTCGGCGATCCGCCCAACGCCATCCTGATCACGTTGGCTATCCCATACACATACGTCGCGTCATCTACAGTGATATTCTCTTCTACCATCTGTGTCCCTAATCCTTTACCGTATGTATTGGTATATACTATCGCTATATTGAACACATTCTCAGGATGCGACATGATCGCTTCTATACCCGTATGCGCCACC
>JAQUMS010000267.1 GCA_028717985.1 Candidatus Omnitrophota bacterium | reverse complement strand
GAACCAGGGCGACGCGCACGCGATTGAACGGTTGTATGAAATAAAACAACGGCCGAAAGATAAACCGTTTTCTTTGCATGTTGATTCACAGAGCGCGGTTGAACGCGCGGCGGCATCGGTTCCTCCCGCCGCGTATAGAGTTATTGATAAGTTTTGGCCTGGGCCTTTAACCGTGATCCTGAAAAGTTCAGGCGGCGGGACGGTCGGCGTGAGGATGCCTGATAATGAGATCACTTTGAAAACGATCAGGTTTTCCGGAGTGAATGTGGTATGTCCTTCCGCGAATATATCCGGTTCTGAACCGCCTGTGAATTTTTTAGACGCTATCAGGGATTTAAACGGAAAAGTTGATTTCGCTCTTGACGCGGGGGAAACGCCGCTGAAAAAAGAATCTACAATAATTGATTTTTCGTCCGAGCCCTACCGTATTGTCCGGGAAGGGGCTATACCGGCTGATGAACTTTTATCCGTGGCGTTGAGAAAAAAAGTTTTGTTTGTGTGTACGGGCAATTCCTGCCGTTCGGTTATGGCGGAATGGTTATTCAAGAAAAAATTACGGGAACTCGGGCGTTCGGACGTTGATGTTCAGTCCGCCGGGGTCATGCCGGTAGCAGGTATGGGGGCTACCGAAGCGACCCGGATTGTTTTGGCGCGTGAAGGCATTGACGCGTCATCTCACCGCGCCGCGCGGATTACCCGGGATATGCTTAATAAAGCGGATTTGATCCTGGTGATGGAGCGGATACATGAAGAGAATATCCTTGGAATAGCTCCGCAGGTAAAAAACAGGATCTTTTTGCTTAAAGAATTTGCCCGCATGAGCAACAGCGATTTAAATGTTCCGGATCCTATCGGGGCTTCAGTTGAGTTTTATCAGGAAACCCTGAATGTTATAAAAGAGGCGGTATCGAAAGTAGCGGAAATCATTTAGTTCTTTGTTCTTGGTTTTTAGCTTTTAGGGCTTTTTTTTCTAAGTCCTAAGATCTAAGACCTAAGAGCTACTAAGGGAGTAAAATGAATACAATAATTATTGGTTCCGACCACGCGGGGTTTAAACTAAAAGAAAAAATAAAATCATATCTGCTGAAAAAAGGCTTTAAGGTTGATGATGCCGGGACCTACAGTGAAGACCGTTGTGATTATCCTGTGTATGCGTTTGCGGTTGCCCACGCCGTATCCTCGGGCAAGTTTAAACGGGGGATATTGATTTGTAAGAGCGGGATCGGGAATTCGATCGCCGCCAATAGAGTACCTTTCGTCCGCGCGGCTTTGTGTTATACTATAACAGCTACCCGGCTTTCCCGCGAACATAATGACAGTAATATTCTTGTTCTCGGCTCGGCTTTTGTGACCGAATCCATAGCGAAAAGAATGGTGAATATATGGCTGAAAACTGAGTTCGCCGGCGGCAGGCATCAGCACCGCCTGGATATTATTAAGAAGTTTGATGTGGAACAGGTAAATAAATAATACAGTTTTTGGTTCTTAGTTTTTAGAGAAGTTTTTACTGATATCTAAGATCTAAGACCTAAGAGCTAAAATCCCTGCCGATAGGCAGGTAAAAGCTAATCGAAGGAGATATCAATGGAATATTTGATGGAATATTTAAAGAAAGCCGATCCGGAAATATACGATGCCATTGAAAATGAGATTCACCGTCAACAGAATAATCTGGAGTTGATAGCTTCGGAAAATTTTACCTCGCTTGCTGTTTTGGAAGCCCAGGGTTCTGTTTTGACGAATAAGTATGCCGAGGGGTATCCGCATCGCCGTTGGTATGGAGGGTGTGAATACGTTGACCGCGCGGAAGAATTGGCAATTGCCCGCGCGAAAGAGCTTTTTGGCGCGGAATACGCTAATGTCCAGCCTCATTCAGGTACACAGGCAAATATGGCGGTATTTATGGTCGCTTTAAAGCCGGGTGATAAATATATGGCAATGGACCTTGCCTGCGGCGGGCATCTTTCTCATGGGCATCCGCATAATTTTTCCGGGATGTTTTATACTCCTGTGCCGTATGGCGTGAATAAAGCGACCGAAAGAATAGATTATGATCAAATCGAAACAATGGCGTTGGAACACAAACCCAAAATGATTCTCGCCGGAGCTTCAGCGTATCCGAGGGAAATAGATTTCAAGCGGCTCAGGCAGATATGCGACAAGGTAGGCGCCTACCTTTTTGTGGATATGGCTCATATTGCCGGTTTGGTAGCCGCGGGGATCCATCCGTCGCCGGTGCCGTACGCTGAGTTTGTCAGTTCCACGACGCATAAAACATTACGCGGCCCCAGGGGTGGTTTTGTTTTGGCAAAGAAAGAATTCGCCAAAAAACTTGATTCGCAGGTTTTTCCTGGTATTCAAGGAGGCCCTTTGATGCATGTTATCGCGGCCAAAGCGGTGACGTTCCGTGAAGCGCAGACCGAGGACTTCAAAAAGTATCAGAGGCAGATTGTGAAAAACAGCGTCAGTTTCGCCGGGGAAATGGGAAAGAGGGGATTTCGTATTGTCAGCGGCGGGACGGATACTCATTTGTTCCTCGCGGATTTAACGTCCCGTTCTCTTACCGGGAAAGAAGCTCAGGAAGTGTTGGAGAAGGTTAACATAACGGTGAATAAAAATTTAATCCCGTATGATACATTGCCGGCAACGCAGGCGAGCGGGATCCGTCTTGGCACTCCTGCCGTGACCACCAGGGGTATACAGGAGAAAGAAATAATCATGATCGCGGATTTTATTGACCGGGCATTGCGTAGCCGTAATGACGAGAAAGCGATGGGCGGGATCAAAGAAGAAGTTTTAAAATTGACCCGGAAATTTCCGTTGTATCCTGAG
>JAQUMS010000266.1 GCA_028717985.1 Candidatus Omnitrophota bacterium | reverse complement strand
CCGATCTTATTTATTAAACAGCATTTTTTCAGTAGCGTTTCCATGCGTTTTGATCCAGTCTAAATAATACCGGACTCCGAGTGCTTCTTTCTGTTTTAACGCGTCGATGGAAGCAAGAATAGTATCTTCATCAAGGCGGTCGACCAAAGGCCGTATGATTTTTTGCGCCAGCACATTTTCCCTGGCCACTTTATCATTCCCGGCAACCGCGAGAATAATTAAAAGCAGATCAAAAGCGAAATCACGCAAGAAGTATTCACGTTTCTGCCGGCCGCCGATTATTTCACCCGCGACTTTCCGGGTAATTAATTCTTCAAACGGCGGGAAAAGTTTTAAAGGTAAAATCTCTCCTTCAAGCGACGTGGTAAAATAATTTCCGGAAAATCCTTGAAATCCCTGATAATGGACCATACCGCGGGCTGTAACCACATCTGTTCCGGAGACAGCCAAAGAAGCCAGCTGTTGTCTTAAATGTTTATCCCTCAACTGGACACCTTTTGCCATATAGTCAACCGCTAAATCCATATTCGTTAAATAATCGTCAATTTTCCCTTCAAGGATTATAGCGCGCGAATAATTCAAAGTATCAAGCGCTTTAAGCGCCATCATCCATTCACGGTAGCGGGCCTCTTCCGCAAAAACAGGAACTGTTTTCTCTCCGGTCCACAGAAGCTGCGTATTCATAAAATCAACAGCGGTTTTATTAACGCTCCGGCCGGCTGACCCCAATCCGGGGAAACGTTCCTGCATTCTCATGGTTTCTTCCATCCGGTCGAATATAAAACGGGTTTCATCCCTGAATTCCGGCGCGAATAAATCTATAGAGTGAGAGTCTTTATTCCTTCTCCCGGCAATGTATTTTTGCACAACTGCCTTCTGCGGGCCGCCGCGTTCCGTAACAAGAATAAAATTGCGGTTTTCTTTCCTGCTTCTCGCGTACAACCGGTCTAAAACGGAACGGATACGTTCGAAATCATGTTCTGTCCCGTGAGCCACGGGAATAACGATTATCCGTCCGTATCCGCCGTCGGCAAGGTGCTTTGACAATTCAACGTATGTCCCTAAAATAAAGAAACTGGCGATCTGATCAGGCTGGCTTCTCATAAATTGCTCGAGGTTATCAATTTTTTCCGGTTCAAGCATCGAAATAATAAAATCCGCCAGAGAAGACAGGATATCAGCGGGAGTAATTTCAACCACAGGCATATGCATCGGGAACGCCAGCGGCATACCGTCCTCGGACGACATCTCAAATTTAACATCGAGATTCTTATCCAGGAACATAAACACATTACTTAAAATTTCAAACCGAGCGTTCTTTGAATCAAAACCGTCCGGAATGCGTGAATCAAAATTAATATCCTTAAATAATAACTCAAGGATATCAACGGTAAGCGCCAGTATTTCAACTTCACTGGTCTGATATTTTGAAAAAATTTGCCCACGAAGCATCGACAGATATTCTTTGCCGTATACCATTCCCAATCCGTCGTTTTCATCGAAGATGATCCGGGTGAATTCCCTTGCCCGGTATTCATCGGCACTGCCTGAAACACGCCTTTCCATGCCGCCGACAAACCGGGCTTCAATTGATACTGTTGACCCGTTAATTTTAACTGTAATCTCCTGAGAATCCGCGTCAAACGACACAAACTCCGCTTCTGTTTCCTCAGTAATGCCGCCAAAAAGCGCGGAAAGCTGAGAAGTGGTGAATATATCCTTAGTATCTTTTAATCCCAACCGCACAATGTCGCCGCGCAGCATATCGGAATAAGAAACTGCTTTCACAACCTCCCAGGAATCATCCGGCCGGGCCAAAAATCCAGCATCGCCGCCGTCATTTTTCTTTGAAGAATCCTCCGATAAAGGCCATTCGAATTTAATAGTAAATCCCTTTGAAGCCTTCAAGGAATAAGCCGAAACGATAATACCATAGGCCCCGAATATAATTAATATCCATGGGTTTATCCACTGGGAAAGCAGATGGAATATCAGCAGATCGCTTATTCCCGCCATAAACATGAAAACTCCGGCTTTAAGGCTTACTTTCAACATCATGATATTGGCGAACATCCATGCCTCATCGGTGTAATAATATATTTTGTGCGTTCCGTTGACGTCAGAATATTCCGCGTACGCATCAGGGTATTTCTTCAGGAAATATCCAAGCATGATTTTGCTTCCATCTAACGGTATCATCGGGTATACATTGCCTAATCCGACAGCAAGCAACAACCAGGTAAAAAGAGACGGCATGCCCAGGGCAAAAACATTATTGAGCACGGCAGATAATACGGCAAGGCTGACTGTCATAAGCGGTCCCGCAGCGCTGAATGCCATAAACACCTTGCCTTTGTATGCGGGAGAAATTGATTGATCAACCGTAAATCGTAACGAGCTCAGATGATTCAGGTTTGCCCCGCCGCCTAAAGCGTTAAAATCTATGTAATCAGTTTTTATACCGTATTTCTGCGCGACCCATATGTGCGCGTATTCATGGGTTAAAACAAACATGAAAAATATTATGGCCATCACCTCAACTAAACGGGGCATTCCCATATCAGAACGAAAATATATAAACCACGCTAATAACGAAGGGCTGAATTTAATAGGCACGATATACGAAGAAACTTTACGCTGCGCGAGTTTATTGTTGGCAATAATAACCAGGAATATACCCGCGCTGATAAGAAAACCCTTTAAGGAAAGGCTTCCCTGGAAATACGAGAACGTGACGAAACCAATAGCGAATAACGAAGGCACAACGGCATCCCAGTCGCCCAAAAAGCCCGCAGACATCCGTTTTTCGAACCCGCCGTCATGATAGCTCATAGCTCC
>JAQUMS010000265.1 GCA_028717985.1 Candidatus Omnitrophota bacterium | reverse complement strand
TAATTGAATATTCCCGCCGCAGTTTAACGCACACAGCCGAAACAGAAACATGGCTCTGTTCCTGGTGAAACACCATTTCAAGGTTATTTTTCAGGGACCGAACGCATGAAGTAATATTGTTTTTCCGGGAGATGACGCATCCTGCAAGCTCATTATGTGAATATAACGCCCAGAAACTGCCTTTTAAATCCAGGAACGGCTGGATCTTCTGCCACACGGATTTCGCCGTACCTCCGGAGGGTGTTTCCATGTTTTCGGAAAAAGAATTAAGCTTGAAAAAAACAAGGTATAGGTCTTGTGAAAAATAAATTTTTTTCGACTCAAACTCAAGCCGGTACAGAAAATATCTCAGGGTAAATATCCCACGCAAAGGATCGCGGGTGGCTTTATCCTTTATTCTCAAAAGCTGGGTAAGAAACGAAAGATATTTATACAGGCTCCCTCCCGTAAAAAATAACGCGGCGAAAGCGACGACCCGGGAAAAATCAAACGTAACTCCGAACAGCCTGCAGACAAGCAAAATCCAGAAATTAACAAAAATAATTCCAAACGTAAATAAAAAACCGGTGAGCAACCCGCAATATCTAAGGATATAAAAAATACCGGCCAGTGCCCCGGCTTCAACCGCAAAACCTAAAAATGGAACTTCACGAAATACTCTGCCGGCGATAATATCAACGGATCCATTAATATGCAAGAGCCCTCCGGGCATCGTGCCTACCGGAGTATGTGCGCTATCATGAGTGATCTCCGCTTCAGGATATACCAAAACAAGAGAATTATTTAAAAATGATACGCCGTATGTACGTTTTAACTCTGCCATATTGTTAAGAACGTCATACAGACTGACACGGATTATATCGTTCGGCTTCAGGAGATAATTAATCAGAAAGGTTTTATCAAACCGCAGGGGTAGTTTTTTAACCACCTCTTCCGGCGGACGGTTAAGATATGAGGACGCGAGTTGGACCGACAACGAATAATACCGTTCACCGGGACCGATATCAACATATCCTCTGAGCCTTCGGATCTTTCCGTCCGGATCATAGGGGGTATTGACCATGCCGGCGGCATACGCTGATTCTTTAAAATCTTTGGAAAGCAGCGTAAAAACGGTTTTGGTCTTCTCATCCGCGGATTTGCCTTCATTCAGAGTCAACCCTAAAATAACCCTGCTGATTTTATTTGCAGAAACGGAATCAAGCGTTTGTTTAAATATGATATCGTCGGTGGGATTTTCCGAGGCCCCTTCGAACACAAAATCAAACCCAATGGTATTTACTTTCTCCGTCTCAAGTTTCTGTATCAGTTCCGCGTAAACCGCACGGCTTAAAGGCCACCGATTAGCGATTTTATGGATTGACTGATCATCAACAACGACCCCTACCACGTTCACGGAACGTGCGGCTGAACGGGAAAACAAATAGGAATACCAATAAGACGTATCGTTAATGCCGGGAAAGAAACCGGAGGGGGAAAAAAAATAGAACACGTACGCTGCTGCCAGCGAAAAAATCCCGATAGATAAAATTTTTATTTTATCGTTATCGTTTTTCACGTATATAAGACTGTGTATGGCGATTGTTTATTAAATTGCTCTATTTGCAATCTTGAAACAAATCAATACAGCCCTGTCTGCATGTGCTTGTCGTACAATTATCCATACACTGTTTTTTCTTTGCCTGGCAATCGCCGCTGCCTCCGCTTGAATTAGAACCTGCAGGTGCAGAGCTTAAATTCGTAACAAGACTGCCTTCTTTGGTAACCGCCTGATAGTACGGCTGAGGAGAAAAAAAGCTATACTGCTTATGCCTGCGGGCCAAACCGTCAACGCCGCTAAACGTCGCGCTGTCAGAATCCCCTATAAGCACTGTTGCGGGAGGAAGCTTACGATAATCGATACTGCTCATATTCGCCAATGATGCGTTTACGCCGTACGAAATCCCTCCTTTAGAAGGGCCGGTTAAATCCATAGGGCACGTCACCAAAGTAATATTTCCGCGGGCAACGTCATCTTTTAAAAACGCGGCATGGGCGATGCCGTGTTCTTTCCAGTCCACGATAATAAACGCGAGCTTTATTTTCCACGCGTCTTTCCCGCTCAATACTTGTTTATATGCCATGCGGATATATTTTTGAGGAAGCTGGCTCAAACTGGCAGGCATAGTATCATTGTCCAAAGCATAAATATCAAGCGAAGTCTGAAGTGTTTTTAAATTTGTTTCACAAACTTTAGCCTTGGAATTTTCAACTATGTTATGGTAAACAGGAAAACCTATCGTGGTCAAAATACCTACAATAACGACCACAACGACTATCTCGACTAACGTAAATCCTTGTTTTGCCATCATCTCCCCCCTTTTTTGTGCAGGATTAAGAAATTAAATGGAGCAAATTTTTTAGCTCTTTGCTCTTAGGTCTTAGAGCTTTTACTATGAGCTATCAGCTAAGAACTATGAGCTATTATTCTGTTCGCGGCCGAGCAAGATTTTCAAACCGGGTATACTCTTTCAGGAATGTCACAAAAGCCGAACCCACAGGACCATTACGTTGTTTAGCGATAATGACCTCGGCCAATCCTTCATTTTCAGGAGTAGGATTATAATATTCTTCCCTCAGCAATAAAACAACAACATCCGCGTCCTGTTCAATCGCGCCTGATTCACGCAAATCGGAAAGCTGCGGGCGATGGTCAGTGCGGGATTCAACCGCACGGGATAACTGGCTGATTGCCACAACAGGAAGGCTTAATTCACGGGCTAAAGCTTTTAACGACCTCGAGATATCTGAAATTTCCTGCTGGCGGTTTTCCTGTCCAGCCCCGCGCATCAGCTGAAGAT
>JAQUMS010000264.1 GCA_028717985.1 Candidatus Omnitrophota bacterium | reverse complement strand
CGCGATGGCGTGTCCTTTGTTTGTTCCTCTTGTGGAAGAAGGATGGCTTAAGGGGCGAGTAGTGAAAGAAGTCGTTCAGACGTATCTAAAACCTCTTAAACAATCGAGGGTTGATACCCTGATTCTTGGTTGTACGCATTACCCTATTTTAAAACCGATAATCAGGGAGGTTATGGGGCCGAATGTAACTCTGATTGATTCCGCTAAACAAGTGGCTATAGAAGTTAAAGAAACACTTTCTTCTCACGGCATGCTTGAAACTAAACGCCGGGGGAGGATCCGGTTTTATGTTAGTGATAATCCTGAATGGTTTAAAGAACTTGCCGGCAGGTTTTTAGGGACCAAGGTTGATTGTGTCACTAAAGTAAATAATTCACTCTAATCTGCGCGTATAGATATTTTTAGCCTATGTTTATCATAAAAGTAGAGAGTTCATTCAGTGCCGCGCATAATCTGCGCGGGTATAAAGGAAAATGCGAGAGTCTGCACGGCCATAATTGGAAAGTGGAAGTGGCGGTTAAAAGCGATGACCTTAATAAAACCGGAATGGTGGTTGATTTTCACGTTGTGAAAGCAGCTTTGAATAAAACTTTAGAGATCTTTGACCATGCGTATCTTAATAAAATCCCGTGTTTTAAAAAAATTAATCCTACCTCAGAAAATATAGCACGATACATATATTCCAGCCTGAAGCCGTACCTTCGTGGCCTTTCATCAGTGACGGTGTGGGAAAATAGCACGTGTTCTGCCGTATATTATGAAGAATAATCAGCGTGGTTCAGGCAATAGAAAAGCGGTTGTCCTGCTTTCCGGCGGGCTTGATTCGGCAACAGCATTATATTACGCGAAAAAAAAAGGTTATAACTGCCTGTGCCTGATTTTTGATTATGGACAAAGGCATACAAGGGAAATTGTATGCGCGCGTAAGATCGCGGACGCGGCTCAGTGTCCGTATTATCTTCTCCCTATTTGTATGCCGTGGCAGGGTTCGGCCCTTTTGAATAAAAAGATTTCTTTACCTTCCGTGTTTCATGATCAGCCGGGGGCTATAACGGCCCGGCGGCTTAATGATATTCCCGTTACGTATGTTCCGGCGCGGAACATTATATTTTTAAGTTTTGCGTTATCGTGCGCAGAAGCAATCGGCGCCCGGAGTATTTTTATCGGGGCCCATGCTCAGGATTACTCGGGGTATCCCGATTGCAGGCCGGAATTTTACCGGGCGTTTGAAGGCGTGATTGCGGCGGGGACTAAGGCGGGTACGGAACACAAAAAGATTACCGTTCATACACCGTTGATTGATAAGACAAAAGCCGGGATCATCCGACTGGGGAGCAGTCTTGGGGTCCCGTTTGAATTGACCTGGTCCTGTTACGCCGGAGGAAAGCGTCCCTGCGGGAAATGCGATAGTTGTTATTTTAGGGCAAAGGGATTTGAAGAAGCAGGAATAAAGGATCCGGTTATAACGGCGGGTATTTCTAACCGCTAACCTCAATTCGTTACACGTTCAATATATGAAAGGGAAAATAAGCGAGATATTTGAAAGTATCCAGGGCGAAGGTATTTATTTCGGTGAATGCCAGTTGTTCGTTCGTTTATACGGGTGTAATCTTGACTGTAAATTTTGCGATACCAGGCTTCAGTGGTTTAAAGAGTATTCTTCCAAAGAGTTGATTTCGGAATTGAAAAAATATAAAGGCTGTTATCATTCGATTTCTTTTACCGGAGGGGAACCTTTGGTGCAAAAAGAATTTTTGCGCGAGATCCTGCCGGAGGCGCGGAAAAACGGCTTTTTAACGTATCTTGAAACCAACGGAACTTTGCCGGATGCTTTGAATACCGTTATCAATGACGTTAATATTGTTGCAATGGACATTAAGCTCCCGAGTTCTACGGGAGGAAAATCTTTGTGGGATGAACATCTTAAATTTTTGGCAATTGCGGCTAAAAAAGAGTGTTTTATTAAAATGGTGATTTGCCAATCAACCCATGAAAATGACGTGCTGGATGGGCTCCGGGTGATCAAGAAAAGTAAAACTAATCCTATCGTTGTCCTTCAGCCGGACAGCGGAACCGGGTATTTAAAATTACGTAAAAAAATAGAGGCATTCAGAAAGATTTGCCTCGGAGAGAATGTAATTGTGCGGGTCATACCGCAGATGCATAAAATAATGGGGATTCAATGAAAGGAAAATCTAAGTACGAAGGTTTACAGGAACATATCAGAAGCCTTAAAACGCCTGAAATCGAGGTTTGGGAAAACCAGTATGCCGACAGGGAATATACTGTATCGTGGAGATTCCGGAATTCACCTGTATCTGCCCTAAAACCGGACTTCCGGATTTCGCAGTGATCAGAATCGAATATTCTCCTTTGAAGTTTTGCGTGGAGCTTAAATCTCTGAAGCTGTACACCGTTTTTTTTCGCGACGTGGGAATTTTTCACGAACACCTGACGAACAGGATCCTCGATGATTTTGTTCGCGCGTGTAAGCCCCGGTGGGCGAGGATTACCAGTGAGTTTAATCCCCGCGGAGGCATTAAAACCGTTGTAGAGAGGGAATACCGGAAAAAATGAAGATAATTACGGAAACGAAAATACGCGTTACTGTAGCGGAATTGTGTTCACGGGCGAACATTATTTTAAGGAGTGATGTTCTTTCTGCCCTGAGAAAGGCGCTTGTGTTTGAAACCGATGTCAGGGCTAAAAAGGTTTTACATGCTATTATCCTTAACGCTCAGGATGCCCGCAGAAAAAAACTGGCGATATGCCAGGATACGGGGATGCCGTTTGTTTTGGTAGAGATCGGGAGCGGTGTTCGTATACGGGGCGATGTCCGCGCCGCGATC
>JAQUMS010000263.1 GCA_028717985.1 Candidatus Omnitrophota bacterium | reverse complement strand
GATGTTGATATGGTAACATTTACGAGTTCATCATGCGTTGAAGGTTTTCAAAAGAATTTTTCCCGGCAAAAAGGGGTCTGTGCCGCTTCTTTGGGTCCTGTTACGTCTGCAACGGCAAAAAAATATGGTTTACGCGTAGCGGTAGAGGCGCGGGAATACGTGCTTGAATCGCTTATTGAGGGGATAATTAAATATTATACTAAAAAAAAGAGTTAATTCTCCGCCAAAGGGCGGGCTACACTTTATGTTCACTACGTTCCATAAAGTGTCTGCTCATTAAGAAGAAGTACTCCAACAGTTAATCACTGCGTAGATTTCTTGCGAAATCTACTTGTAACTGTCGGAGTTAATTCCCTGCCTACGGCAGGCAGTGACTTATGTTCGCTCATGTATTCGCTCCATAAGTCACGTGCTCATTAATAAGTAGTACTCCAACAGTTAATCACTGCACAGATTTCTGGCGAAATCTGTTTGTAACTGCCGGAGTTAATTCGCAGACGCCCCGCCAAATGGCGGGCTACACTTTATGTTCACTACGTTCCATAAAGTGTCTGCTCATTAAAATGATAAGTTTAACGAAGTTGTTATGTGATTTGCCTTCTTACGGCGATACACTGCGATATGAACAAAAGTCTCCGGCGGCGGAACGCCGTCCCATTGTTGTATGGAATTGTTCCCGGACATGCAATCTGAAATGTGTGCATTGTTATTCCGATTCGGAAATGAAAACGTATGACGGTGAGCTTTCTACCGCGGAAGCGAAAAAAATGATTCGCAGTCTTGCGGATTTTAAGGCCCCTGTTTTGCTTTTTTCGGGCGGAGAGCCTTTGTTGCGAAAAGATGTTTTTGAACTTAATGTTTTCGCAAAAAATCTCGGGTTGCGCACAGTAGTTTCAACAAACGGGACGTTGATTACAAAAGAAATTGCCCGCCGCATCAAATCGGACGGGTTCGATTATATCGGCGTCAGCCTTGACGGTGTCGGTGAGCGGAATGATATGTTCCGCGGGAAAAAAGGCGCGTTTGATCAGGCGCTCTCGGGAATCCGTAACCTTGTGGAAGCGGGGCAGAAAGTAGGTTTGCGTTTTACCATAACCAAAAGCAATTTTGCCGATCTTCCTCAGATATTTGCTTTAACGGAGACGGAAAACATAGGGAGGATCTGTTTCTATCACCTTGTGTATGCCGGCAGGGGAACCGGTATTGCCGAGAATGATCTTTCTCATAAAGAAAAACGGATGTGTATAGATATGATGTGCGATTGGGCTGTTTCTTTGCGCCGGCGTGGGATTCAAAAGGAAGTTTTGACGGTTGATAATCACGCTGACGGCGTGTATATATATTTGAAGTTTAAGAAAAGTAATCCTGTTTTGGCGCAGCGCATTCTGGATTTGCTTCGCGCTAACGGCGGTAATAGTTCGGGTATAGGGATCGCGGATATTGATACACAGGGTTTTGTTCATCCGGACCAGTTTTGGCATAATTATTCGTTTGGAAATGTGCGTGACAGGGATTTTGGCGAAATCTGGACGGATACGCGGGATGAGATGATGAGGAAGCTTAAAGACAGGAAAGTATATCTTAAGGGGAAATGTTCGCGGTGTACTTTTCTGGATATTTGCAACGGAAATTTCAGGGTTCGCGCGGAAGCGGTTTATAAGGATATCTGGCAGGAAGATCCGGCATGTTATTTGACTGAAGCTGAAATAGCGTCCGATGTATCATCTCGCCGGAGCGTTCAGAGGCAAAAGGAGGCAGGGTTATGAAGTACCCTTTATACCGGGCACAACGTCTGCGTTACCGGGATTCCCTTCGGAGTTTAATGAGGGAAACCAGCGTGTCTCGTACGGATCTCATTATGCCTTTTTTTGTTCGCGGCGGGAAAAACGTGAAAAAGCCCATTGTTTCTCTTCCCGGGAACTTCCAGTTTTCTATCGATATTCTTATTAAGGAAATTAAAGAAGCCGCGCGAATGGGGATTTCAGCTGTTCTGCTTTTTGGGATCCCGAAATCAAAAGATGAGTTAGGAAGGGAAGCGTATGCGTCAGACGGCATTATTCAAAGGGCTGTCCAGGAAATCAAAACCAGGGTGCCGGAAGTCCTTGTGATCACGGATGTTTGTTTATGTGAATATACCAGTCATGGGCATTGTGGTGTGATACGCGGACGCCCGTCACGGAGCCGGGTGGAAATAGATAATGATGCGACTCTCGAGTTATTGGCAAAAACCGCTGTCTCTCACGCGTGCGCGGGTGCGGATATGGTTGCTCCTTCAGCGATGATGGATGGGCAGGTTGGTTTTATACGCCGGACATTGGATGAAAACGGTTTTTCAACTCTTCCTATTATGGCTTATAGCGCGAAATATGCCTCAGCGTTTTACGGCCCTTTCCGGGACGCGTTGGAATCTTCACCGTCTTTCGGGACCAGGGATTCTTATCAGATGGACAGCAGTAATGCGCGGGAAGCATTACGGGAAGTCAGGCTGGATATTGAAGAAGGGGCTGATATTGTCATGGTAAAACCCGCGCTTGCATATTTGGATATTATCCGTATTGTAAAAGATACATATGATATTCCTGTAGCGGCGTATAATGTCAGCGGAGAGTTTGCCATGGTAAAGGCTGCCGGGAAATTGGGCTGGTTGGATGAAAAAAAAGCCATGGTTGAAATTATAACCGGAATAAAAAGAGCCGGCGCCGATATTATTATTACCTATCACGCGAAGGAGTTGGCGGCGCTGTTGTCTAAATAAGTATAATATATAAAAGTTCTTAGTTCTTTGTTCTTAGCTCTTTGGTTTTACCTAAGAGCTAAGACCTAAGAGCTATGACCTAAGAGCTAAATCATGATCA
>JAQUMS010000262.1 GCA_028717985.1 Candidatus Omnitrophota bacterium | reverse complement strand
ATACAATCCATTTGACCTTCCTGTCTTAAACCTGGCGGTTACCGGGCCTTTAAACCAGCTGGAACTCCGCGAGATGTGCCGAAAATACATTAAAGACTCCATCGAAAAAGTCGAAGGAGTCGCTTCCGCAACTATAAGCGGCGGTGATGAACGGGAAATACTGGTGGAAATAGACCAGGCACGGCTTCGGGCATCCCAAATCCCGATTGTCTCGGTTGTTGACAGCTTAAAAGCGGCAAACCTTAACTATCCCGCGGGCACGCTCAAAGAAAGCTTTTATGAATACCTGATCAGGACCATGGGAGAATATCAGAAAGTGGGAGAAATCCAGGAAACACCCGCGGCCTTAGACGTACCGGAAGAAAACGCTAAAACCAATCAGGAAAAAGAAAAAAAAGAACGCCAGGGCAGGCGGCTTGTCATGCTCAAGGATATCGCAAAAGTCAAAGATACAATCAAAGAAAAAACCAGCATCTCCCGTTATAATGGAAATCCCAGTATTTCTCTTGTCATCAGAAAACAATCAGGCGCTAACAGCCTTAACGTAGTAAATGGTGTAAATAAAGAAATAAAACGGCTACTTGAAGAGAAACTCCCCAAGGACATAAAAATTGAGGTCACCTATGATCAGTCACAATTCATTAAAGAAGCTATCAACAGTGTCCGTGACGCGGCCCTTCAGGGAGCGCTTCTCGCCTTTATAGTCCTTTTCTTTTTCCTTTTGGAACTAAAATCATCCCTTATTATCACACTCTCCATACCCATTTCAATTATGGCCACATTCTGCCTTATGTATTTTGGAAAAATCGACCTGAATATCATGTCTTTAGGAGGGTTGGCACTGGGTATTGGGAACCTTGTAGACAACTCTGTCGTCGTTATTGAAAATATTTTCCGGCTTAGACAGCTTGGTACGCCCCTTAAAGAAGCCAGCATAGACGGCGCGGATGAAATGGTTGCTCCGGTTATGGGATCAACCCTCACAACAGTAGCCGTATTTCTGCCTTTTGCATTCGTGATAGGAATTGCCGGGCAAATTTTTAAACAACTTTCGATGACTATTACGTTCTCTCTTATGACTTCTATTATTGTCGCCATTTCATTGGTGCCAATGCTTATATCCCTCGGCCGGCAAAGAATTAAAACATCAACGCAAAAAAAATTCGCTTTCATCAAAAAAATCCACGCCTTCATAGACCACGGTAAAAAATCAGACACGATGTCCGGATATGAAAGACTCCTAAGAAATTTGGTCGAAAAAAAAGAACGTCTTATAATGATAGTTTTCTTTTTGTTTTCCGTCAGCCTTATTGTCCTGATCTTTGGGATCGAAAAACAATTTATGCCTAAAGTTGACCAGAGGCAGTTTATTATTAAAGTAGATCTTCCACCGGGATCCAGGATAGAAACAACCGACGCCAGCGTCAAAAAAATAGAATCCCTTCTTTTGGCAATGCCTGATATTAAAAATGTAACTATTAACATCGGTTCAAGCGAAGAAAAAGTTTCAGCCGAAGAAACCGCGCTCCAGACTTTAGGCAGCCACCAAGCCCAGATAATGGTCAATCTTAAAAAGAAATCAAAAAAAGAGAACATAACCCGTTCCACCGAAGACATAATCAAATATTTAAAACAAAACCTTGAGAATAAACTCCAAGGGGCGGAAATTGAATACCTCGCACAAGAAACCTCATTCGGCTCGGCGCTTGAACAAGGCGCGCCTATTGCCATTGAAATAAAAGGCTCGGACCTTAATTTGTTAACCGAAATCGCAAACCATGTGTTTGCCCGGGTTAAAAAGATTGACGGGACATTCGGAGTTAAAAACAATATGCCTTCCCCCAGCCCTGAGACTAAATTACATATACTGAAAGACAGATCCTCGTTGTACGGGTTATCCGTTCAGGATATCGCGGTTACGGCTCAGGTTGCCTTAAAAGGATATGTGGCTACCAAATTTAAAGATAAAGCAACACAGGAAGATATCGACATACGGGTACGCCTACGACCTTCCGACCGCGCTGACTTAGGCAACCTCAGACGATTACTCATTCATTCCCCCCTGGGAACGGATATCTTTCTTTCAGAAGTTGCCTATTTAACCAAAGGCACCGGCCCCACTGAAATCAAAAGAGTTGACCAGCAGCGAAGCATTATGATCACCGCGAACGCGTACAATAAGAGCATTAATAAAATTATCGATAATGTCAACGGTATCGTTGATTTCATGCGGACAAAAATCCCTAAAGATTATTCCATAACGCTTGCGGGTGAACAGCAAAAAATGCAGGAATCATTCGCAAGCCTTGCTTTTGCTTTGATCCTGGCATTTACGCTCGTATATATGATAATGGCCGCGGAATTCGAATCTTTATGGCAGCCGCTTCTTATTATGTTTACAATCCCTCTTTCTCTTATCGGGGTTACCTGTGCCCTTTTAATCACCCGAACACCCTTAAGTGTAGTCGCATACCTGGGAATCATTATGCTTGGCGGTATCGCGGTCAATAACGGTATTGTGTTGATTGATTTTGTAAACACACTCAGAGAAGAAGGCTACACCCCGTATGAAGCGGCGATTCAGGCAAGCAAAACAAGGCTGCGTCCAATCATGATGACATCGCTAACTACAATCCTCGGACTTCTGCCGCTCGCATTAGGAATCGGAGAAGGATCTGAATTACAAGCCCCTCTTGCATTAACCGTCATGGGAGGATTATTATCCGCTACGTTTTTAACCCTTGTTTTTATCCCCAGTCTTTATTTAACGGTTTTGGGTATTTTTGACAAAACAGCCGTAATTTCCGCGCCGGCACCTGTTTCTCCACCCACCACACCAC
>JAQUMS010000261.1 GCA_028717985.1 Candidatus Omnitrophota bacterium | reverse complement strand
CTATATTCTCATCGGAATAATACGCGCCGAGAAAAGAATTTTTCTGGAAATCTTTATCCAACGGAATTTTCTTGGAATTCTTAAGATACCTGTGCCAGATCAATAATGCCGCGCCTAACGCTCCGCCCGCGTCACCGCTTGCCGGCTGGATCCACACGTTTTTGAACGGGCCGTCACGAACGATCTTCCCGTTTGCGGTACAATTCAACGCCACTCCTCCGGCAAGGCATAGATTATCAATTTTAGTTATTGTATGGACGTGGCGCACAGTACGCATCACGATCTCTTCCGTGACCTTCTGGATTGACGCGGCTATATCCATATGCTTAGAGGTAATCGTTGTTTCCGGAATACGCGGCGAGTCCCCGAAAATCGTATTAAAACGATTATTCGTCATCCGGGAACCGTTACAATAACCAAAATATTCCATATTCAGTTTAAAAGAACCGTCCTGCTTTAAATCCACAAGCCTGTCTAAAATAATTTGCGCGTATCTGGGCTCTCCGTACGGAGCAAGCCCCATAAGCTTATATTCTCCGGAATTAACTTTGAAACCGGTATAATACGTGAACGCTGAATATAATAAACCAAGGGAATGCGGAAAACGCATAGAATAAAAAATATCAATTCCACTGTCTCTGCCCAATCCAAAACTCGCGGTTTCCCATTCTCCCACGCCGTCCATTGTCAAAAACGCGGCTTCTTTAAACGGAGAAGGATAAAACGCGCTCGCCGCGTGAGACTCATGATGAGAAGCAAAAAGAATTTTGCCTTTAAAACTAAGTTCCCTGCGGATAATTTCGGAAACCCAGAGTTTTTGCTTTAACCACACCGGCATAGCCTTGATAAACTGACGGATTCCTGAAGGAGCATACGCGAGAAAGGTTTCCAGAATCCGGTCAAATTTAACTATAGGCTTATCATAAAAAACTATAAAATCCAGTTCTCCGGCAGTAACCGCACCTTCTTTAAGGCACCAGAAAATTGAATTTTTGGGAAATTCGGGATCATGTTTTTTTCTTGTAAAACGTTCCTCCTGAACAGCGGCGCAAATCTCCCCGTCTTTGACTAAAGCCGCGGCGCTGTCATGATAAAAACAGGAGATCCCAAGAATATTCATTGTTACTGCTTGACCGCATTTTTGACGCACTCGGTTACATATAAAACCTGCTCAACTGTTAAAACCGGATGCATCGGCAAAGAAATAATTTGTTTAGAAACTTTCTCCGCTACTGGAAAATCTCCCTTCGAGTATTTGAGAAACTTATAAGCTTTTTGAAGATGCAGAGGTAAAGGATAATGCACCATTACTCCCACGCCTTTTGATTTAAGACATCCCACCACTTTATCTCTATTTTTCACCAAAATAGAGTAAACATGATACACATGATGGGAAAAATCGGCCTCCATTGGGGTCATAATCTCCACAATATCCTTTAAAAGCGTATTATAAGTTTTGGCTATTTTTCTGCGAGCATCATTCCATCGGTCCAGATGCGGTAATTTGGCGCGTAAAAACGCGGCTTGCAATGTGTCTAACCGGGAATTATATCCCAGAAGAATGTGTTCATATTTAGATTTGCGTCCGTTGTCCCTGTATAAAAGCAATTTCCGGTAAATATTCTTATCATTAGTGACCGCAATACCCGCGTCACCAAAAGCCCCGAGATTTTTTGTCGGATAAAAACTAAAACATCCCACATCCCCTATTGAGCCGGCTTTTTTGCCCTGGCTCGCAGTTTTAACAGCCCCCTGGTAATATAAAGCTCCATGCGCCTGAGCGGCGTCTTCAATAATTTTCAAATTGTGCTTTCGGGCTATTTTCATGATCCGTCCCATATCGGCGGTCTGCCCGAAAAGATGGACCGGCATAATAGCTTTGGTTTTTTTATTAATCAGGCTTTCAATTTTATCCACATCTAATGTGAATGTTTTTTCGTCGCTATCAACAAATACCGGCTTAGCGCCTGTCATTGAAACCGCGGAAGCGGAGGCAATAAAAGTGAACGCCGGCACAATAACTTCGTCACCCGGCCCGATACCTGAACTTAAGAGCCCCAAGACAAGCGCGTCGGTTCCGGAGTTTACCCCAACGGCAAATTTAGTCCCGCAATATGCGGCAAATTCCTCTTCAAACCTGACCTCATCTTCTCCAAGAATAAAATTTGATTTTCCAAACACTCTTTCAAACGCGGCATGAGCATCTATTGAAATCTCTTTATGCTGTGTAGTCAAATCAAGAAACGGAACATTCATTCTAATACCTCCCCAAAATAGCTCATAGCTCTTAGGTCATAGATCATAGCTCATAAATCATAGCTCTTTGCTCTTAGGAGTTAGCTCTTAGAAAAAACAAAGTTATCTAAGAACTAAGACCAAAGAGCCAAGAGCTAAAAGCTCATAACTTTAGTCACTGCTTCGAATACTTCATCAACACTAATGCCGGTCAAACACGCACGGTTATTATCACAGCCGGAAAACCTGAAGTTTTTATAACACGGCCTGCATGGAATTTCATTTTTAAGAGCGATATATAAATCAGACGCCGGAAACGGACCATACACCTTTTCATCCACCGGCCCAAAAATTGAAACGGTTTTAACTCCCTGAGCTACGGCAATATGCAAAGGGCCGCCGTCGTTTGTCACCAAAACAGCACAATTTTTAATTACTGCACACAACTCTTCAAGAGATGTTTTTCCCGCTAAATTAACAAGCGGCATTTTAACATCCCTCTCGACCTGTCCGGCGATCTCGATCTCATCTCCTGCACCCACAAGCACAATTTTCGCGCCGAGTTTTTCAGAAAGCCTGTCGGCAAGAGAGGCGAAATTTTCCGCCGGCCAATGCTTATATTCCGCGTCTTTCCCCCAGCTCGCCCCT
>JAQUMS010000260.1 GCA_028717985.1 Candidatus Omnitrophota bacterium | reverse complement strand
TGCAGGTGTATTTTACTTCGGGATTTTCTTTGTTGCTAGTTATTCCCGGGTTGGTTTTGTTGTTTTTTGGGAAAGAATATCTGCGCAAGCTTTTATTCCCGATAGTTTTTCTTGTGTTTATGATCCCTTTGCCGCTTGTGGCAATCGCCAACATAAGTTTTAGGTTAAAAATATTCGCAGCCCAGATTTCGACTTTTGTAGTGAATAGCCTTGGGGTTACGGCGGTTCGGGATGGCAGTGTGATCAGGACTATGCACGCATATCTGGTGGTAGAGGATCCATGCTCAGGAATACGATCTTTGATTTCCCTGATCGCTTTGGGCGGGTTGATGGCGTATTTCAGTAATTTGTCGAAAGTAAAGAAAAGTATATTGTTTGCCGCTTCTATGCCTATAGCTATTATTTCGAATGTGATCCGTATCTCAGCGCTTACTCTGGTCAGCGAAATTTACGGCGCTAAATACGCCGGCGGCTGGTTTCATGATACGATGGGGATACTGGTGTTTGTGTTTGCGTTTGTGGGGATGATTTTGGTCAGTAAAGTGTTGGAATAAAGAAGAAGTTCTTTGCTCTTTGTTCTTAGCTCTTTGTTCTTTGGAAAAGATAAAAAAATTGTAAGATTTCCCTCTCTTGAACGTCTATTAATATGGGTGTTAATAAAAAGGAGGGGGGATGCAAAAAATAAAATTTAACTTTGAAGATTTGGACGTATGGGTTAAAGCTATCGAGTTTGCGACAAAGGTTATTAAATTGTCAGCAGTAATTCAGACAGATAGAAAACATTTTAGACTTATTGAACAATTAGAATGTGCTGCTACGTCAATAGCTTTAAATATTGCTGAAGGTAAAGGTAGATATTCAAAAAAAGAATTTATTCAATTTTTATGTATTGCAAAAGGTTCTCTATTTGAAACAATAACTTTATTAATAATTTTTGAAAAAAATAACTGGATATCTGCTAAAGAGTTGGATGAAATGAAAGTTTTTAGTAATGATATAGGGAGAATGATTTCTGGTTTAATTCGGTTTATTAAGGCTTCCGTAGTTCTTTCTAAGACCCAAGATCAAAGAGCTAAGAGCTTATGAGCGTAACAGCTTATGACCTATGTGCTCTTAGGAGAGTAAAATGAACACACGCACATTTATACTTGTTACGGTTATGCTGGCGATTGCGGGGATTGTGGCGATTGTGAGTTATTTGCCCACACGGCGCGCGGCGGCGAATGAATACCAGGTTGCTAATTTTCCCAAGGCAATAGGAGAGTGGGAAGGGAAGGATCTTTCAATTGACGACCGGACATATGAGATACTTGAAACGAGAAATCTTTTTATCCGCGACTATAAGAATAAGAATGGGGATAATCTCTATCTGTATATTGTTTATTCCCAGGATAACAGAAAGGTCAGTCATCCCCCTGAAATTTGTATGACCGGAGGAGGGTTAAATATTCTTGATAAGAAAACAATTGATCTTCCGGGAGGTATTAAGGCGGTTCAATTGCTGATGGAGAAGGGCTCATATCAGCAATTAGTTATTTATTTTTTTAAAGCGGGGAATAATTATACGCCGGAATATATAACCCAACAAATGAAGGTTGTGGTTGATAGATTGACAGGTAAAAGGACTGCAGGGGCGCTCATTAGGCTGTCAATTGATATCAAAGATGGGGATCAGGAAAAGGCATTTCAGTTGTTAAAAGGTTTTGCGGTAGAGTTGGAGCCGCTGTTGCGTAAATATTTACCTTAATGGTTTTTTATCAGCAAGGAAATGTTGAGATTTAGCTACGGAATTGTTGTTATATGTCTTTTGTGATAAGATATTGAAATTAAAGAGGTTAATTGTTTTTAAATTGGTTTATAAAGGTATTTGTTGTTTTTTGTAAACAAATAGAAAAAATTCCTTCCGAAAAAGAATTTTTTTACCCCTAAAAAAAACTAAAATAAAGACTTTTTTTGATGCAACATGTTTATTTATAAACAAATAAAATATTTAAAAAACATTTTATCGTTATTTGGATGTTGGCATGAAAAATGCTTATATTAATATGCACTAAGTATCTGAAAACGTTTTCAATTGTTCAGTAATATGAAAGAAAGTAGTTGTCATGACCGATTTATTTCCTAAATCAGCACAATCAGAAAGCTCTAAAGTCAAAATTTTTTGGCCTATTGGGAAAACGCTTTCTTTTTGCTTTCTTTTACTCGCCGCCTTTGTGCTTATAGAGCCGGCGGTAAGAGAAAAATTAACCTTTGCGATTCCTTTTATGGATACCACAAAGGTCACATATCCTACCTCAACATCTAATAAACAAACCCTGGAAAAAACTTCTTCTGCCCAGCGTTCCCATGCTCCGGAACCGAGTACTATGATCCTTTTTTTGAGTGGGATTGGTGGAATGGTCATTCGTTTTGCCAGAAAAAGCTACGGCAGGTTTAAAAGAGGTACGGATGTTCTTTTGGCTGTAATCGGATTAGCTTTGGCAACTCCTTTATTGGCGTTTGCCGCGGTCCTCATTAAAATTGATTCTGCCGGTCCCATAGTTTACCGGCAAAACAGGGTGGGAAAAAGAGGAAAAATATTTAGGATTTATAAGCTTAGGAGCATGCGCCTGGATGCTGAAAAGGGAACCGGCGCTGTTTGGGCGAAGAAAAACGACCCCAGGATCACAAAAATAGGTAAATTTTTAAGAAAATCCCATATTGATGAAATTCCCCAGTTGATTAATGTTCTGAGAGGCGAAATGAGTATCGTCGGCCCACGCCCTGAAAGGCAGGAAATGGTCAGGGATTTAAAAGAGCTTATTCATGATTATGAAGCCCGCCTTCAGATAAAACCGGGTATTACCGGGCTTGCGCAAGTGCGGCATAAATATGATGAAACTATAGAGGATGTCCGTAAA
>JAQUMS010000259.1 GCA_028717985.1 Candidatus Omnitrophota bacterium | reverse complement strand
TTTAAAATTATGCAAATCACAATAAAACAGGCTAAAGAGTTTCTCAGAGTGGATCCTTGCCTCAAGTTCCTTAATAAGGCTTGCCTCACCGGGCAACGAAGTAATGGGATTAATATCCTGCTGGCGGGCGACGCGATACAAATTTAACCGGATCTTAAGGACAACTTCCGCTTCCACGGAAGGCTTATCAATATAATCGTCGGCTCCGGCATACACCAATTTCGCTTTGTTTAACTGTTCCGCGTCAGGCATTAAAAATATTACGGGGATATAGCGGAATAAAAAATTTTTCCTGAGGACACGGCACACGTCAAGGCCGTTTATTCCCGGGGAATGAAAATCACAGAGGATAAGATCAGGCATCTCTTTTTCCATCCGCGCGATCGCGTCATTCTGGTTGGAAAAAGCAACGATCGAAAAATCCTCGCCGATCAAGATCAAAGAAATGAGATCCTGTAAATGGGGATCTTCTATTACCAACGCGATCTTGCTTTTCTTTTTTTCCTGTTCGGATTCGGGATCCTGGTTAATTTCAGACATGAGCATTATCATACCGCAAATTCCAGCCGCAGGCAATATTTTTTTAGTTCACCTTCACTCCGGGAATTATATCGCTCTTCATGTTTTCAACAGTAATCCCGCATCCGCGAAACTATAATAACGATTATCGCCGATAATAATATGGTCCAGCACCGCTATCTGCATAATCTCCCCTGCTCCGCACAGCTGACGGGTAAACCCCGTATCTTCAATACTGGGTTCAGGATTCCCTGACGGATGATTATGCGCGCAAATGACCGCGGACGCGTATTTTTCAATCGCCGCGGAAAAAATCTCCCTTACTATCGGGTACGCGCAATTAACGGTACCTTTTTCAATTTCAACCGTGTCGATCAAATGATTCTGGCTGTCCAGGAGAAGCAAACGGAAAACTTCTTTTTTCAGATCCCTCATTCTATGCATGCAATATGAAGCGGCATCGTGAGAAGACGAGATTTTTTGTTTTTTGGATTGGACCTCCTCTTCAAGCATCCGTCGCCCGATTTCAAGAGCGGCCTTAATCTGAACGATCTTGGCGATTCCCATGCCTTTTATTTTGCGCCAGTCTTTTTCCGGCACGGAATTCAAAGCGCGGAAAGAAGAGAAAGACAGAAGGATCTTTCTCGCCAATGACGTAGCCGGTTCCCCCCGTGTCCCCGTGCGAATAACGATCGCTAAAAGTTCCGAATTGCTTAATGACTCCGCTCCCTGCCGCAGGAGCTTTTCCCGCGGACGTTCATCCGCAGGCCAATCTTTGATTGAATATGTCATAGAAAAAATCTCCGGTTACACAATCACCACGCCGCCGGTAATCATCTAAAACTCCCCTTACACTAAATAGACGTAACAGGAAGGAAAATCTTACAGAAATTATTGTACTTTCAATTCCTGGTTATGGGAAGCTGCGGAAAACCACGGGATTAAGTAAGTTAAGAAGCGCAGGCGCCTGAAAACGGACAATATTCGCACACACGGACATCATGCGTATCAGCGGAAAAAGGAACATCGGGATCCATGATCTCCGACAGAATAAACTCAAGGGCTTTATAATACCCGCTCATTATTTCTTCCTTCCGGGTATACTGCTCTTCTTTTTTAAAAAACGGGATCAATCCCATATTTTTTTCAAGATCGCGAATAGCATATAGGCAGGCGTTGGTTTTTTCCCCGGGGAATTTCCTGTCAACAAAGTACAGATAAATAGGTAATTGGAATGATTTCACGGTGTCCCGTATATATTCCCGGCTGAAGCCGGCGTAATCAAACACGTCCGCTTTCCCCGGCATCTCCGCGAAACCGGTTTTGTAATCTAAAACCAGAATTGAGTTATCGTCAAGCCTGTCGATCCTGTCCACTTTCGCCACAAGATTACACGAACACGAACCGAATTCCGCGCGTTCATTAAATTTTTTTTCAAGCCCCAGGATCGCCGCCACCGGACGCGCGCGTTCATTCTGCAGGAATCGTTTCATACGGTACATCAAAATCTCTTTGAGCAGGAATGCGTCCGATTTCATCTTCCTTTCAAAATCACGGGAGAACTTCTCATCCAATAAGCCGAAAAAATACTTTTCGAAATCATTAGTAAGTACCGGCCGCGTTCCCTTAAAACAACTGAAGGCTTCTTCCAGTAATTCATGAATAAACGTGCCTATATCCGCGCCTTCCGGCTCATCAATCAGTGCCTCTTTTTCCCGAAGCCCCAGAACATACCGGTAATAAAACTGGAGCGGACAATGCAGGTACATATTAACGCTGGAGGCGGAAAAAGACAGAGACTTCAGGAATCCGGCAATTTCCGGGCTTTTCCGGATCTCTTTATGCCGGGGTGAAACCTCCACGCGAAATAACGCTTTCGGAACGTCAAGCACATGCAGTGTTTTCTGTTTCTTCTGGGATTCCCATATCAACTCCTCGACAAACCTGCTTCGCTCCTTACGGTTGTTTTCCGCGTATACAAAAAATACATTTTTAGCCGCGCTTATAAGCCGCATGATCTGATACCGCTGGATCTCTTCTTCTTTTTCAAGATGGTTGATCCCGAGCCTCAGCATAACCTCCCGGGGAATCAAAGGTTCGTTTATTTTTAAAGACGGCAATACGGTCTCGTTCGCGTCCATAATCACCACATTCTCGAAATTCAAAGCGCGGGTTTCCAGGAGGCCAAGGATCTGCATTCCCTTAAGAGGAGAGCCGGAAAAAGAGATCAGTTCGCTGTCAAGCTTGTTCCGGAAAATTTTAAACAAATCCTCACGGGAAAAACGCTCTCCTGAAAAAGAAGAATTCCGTAAAGCTTCCGCACACGCACGTATCTTTTCAATGATCTTGACATGAAGCGGATACCCGGAAATAAAACCTTTATCAACAA
>JAQUMS010000258.1 GCA_028717985.1 Candidatus Omnitrophota bacterium | reverse complement strand
CTGGCTATGCTTACACCGATAAAAAAATTTGTTTTCTTTGGCCCGGAAACTCCCAAAGTGTTTGGACAAAACCGGGAGAATACGCGGATATTTTATTCCCAATGGCTTTGTTCTCCCTGCTTGTCGGTTTTAAATCACCGGGTATCCGTGTGTCGTGATAATCTTTGCCTGAAAAATATTTCCGTGGAAGATGTCTATAATGCAATTATGCAGGATTGCGGTATTCCTGTCCCTCTCGCATGACACGTTCCTCTTTTTGCGAGTACGGGAGGGGTGTGGTAACGCGCGTGTTTTTAAAACAAAAAAGATGACCTATGGTACATAAGATGAATTCGCACGATAACGGCACCGGCATGAAGCAGGTGTTTACGGCTGTTTACAGGAACAGGTTTTTTATTCCCTTTTGTATTGTTTTGTTTGCTATTCTTGTGTATTCTCAGTCGTTGTTCAACGGTTTTGTGTGGGATGACGATGTTGTTATAGTCAAAAATAATTTTATTTCTTCCGTCAGAAATATCCCGATGGTACTATCACGGGATTATCTGAGCCCTTTTGTAAAGAAAGGATGTTGTTTTTTTGTGGATACATCTCATGGGTCGGGTGAAACGTCGTACAGGCCTATGGTTACACTCAGTTATTTTTTTGATTACGCGTTATGGAAGCGCACCCCTTTTGGCTATCACGCGACAAACCTCTTTTTGCATGCCGTTAATGCGGTGCTGGTTTTTTACGTCATACTCCTGTTAACCCGGTCAAAAGCTGTCAGTATGGCGGCGGCGTTGGCATGGCTGGCGCATCCAATCCAATCGGAAGCGGTGAATGTTATTTCTTTCCGGGAAGATCCCCTGATGTTTTTTTTCTATCTTTCTTCTTTTCTTTTTTTTGTTCACAGGCGCGATTCCGGCGGCCGGAAGAGGGAAATAAGCTATTACATTCTTTCCATTATATGCTTTCTCGGCGCGTTGTTTACGAAAGAAATGGCTGTTTCTTTACCAGGCATGCTTTTTTTGTATATATATTTTTTTGAACGGATGAAGGGAGAGAGGGTAAATTTTTTCCGTCCTCTTGTCTGGTTTGCCGCGGCACTCAGTGTGTATGTAGCGGTGCGTTTCATAGTGTTCATAAATACGGGGGAACCGCCTGTTTCATATCCGGGAGGGAGTTTTTTTACGAATGTGTTGACCATGACCAGAGTAAGCGTTGAATACGTAAAGTGGCTGGTATTTCCCTGGAATATCCCCGCGGTAATGCCGGGTCAAGAGTATGCTGGTGTATCTTCATTATGGGATTTTCATTTTATTTTTTCCGCCGTATTTTTGGTCGGGGCAGCTTTTGTTATATACAGGCTGTCGGTCGGCAGGAAAATACGGCTTTTTGCCGCGGGATGGTTTGTGATTACGTTGATTCCTGTTTCTAATATCATTCCGCTTTCCAATTATATCGCGCCCCGGTATATATATCTTCCTCTTCTCGGTATCGCCGTATGGATGGCGGATTTTTTTTTGGAATACCGCGCGGTATATATAACCGGTTCTTGCCGGAGGTTTTCTGCGGTTTTATTCTTTCTGCTTATTTTTTGGTATGGTGTTAATTCTTTTTTCTCCGTTTTTACCTGGAGGAATAACGGTATTTTATTTTTGACCGCGGCGGAACGGTTCCCCGATAACCCGTTTGTGCATCTTGAACTGGGAAATACATTTCGTGATGCAGGGAATCCTGAAGAGGCGTTAAAAGAGTATTGCCGGGCTCTTGTACTGAATCCACGGTTGGTTGACGCGTATAATAACGCGGGAGTTGTGTTGGGTACTCTGGGGAAATACAGGGCGTCGAAATCGTTTTTGTCCAAGGCGATACGAGTGGATCCGTATTTTTCATCCTCGTATACAAATCTTGGAGTCACGTACGCGCGGTCAGGCGATCAGGATAAGGCGCGCGCGGCCTGGGAAGCCGCTTTGGCTGTAAATCCTGAAGACAACGACGCAAAAATAAATTTAAAAAAATTGTTGCGATAGAAAGGGGGAACTATGAATAAAATTACGTTGTTGAAATTCAGTGTACTTATTTTGTTTGTGTCTGTGGTGATCCAGGGGATCAGCGGGATTGTGCTCGCGTTTGATTTATACTCCCCTGCGTCAGCGGGATTGTATACCACAATTCATGAATTTAACGGTTTTGTTTTTATCTTTTTGGTAGCGGCGCATCTTTTCCTGAATTGGAGCTGGATTAAATCTGTTTTTGCAAAAAAAAGAGGCTGACGTGGAACAAACTGTTGGTATGCCGGAGTTCCGCCGTATTGAAAAGTCGGACAGGGGGATTTTTCTCCAAGCGTTTAAAAATTATCCCCCCGATATTTCAGAATACACATTTACGAATTTATATGCGTGGCGGAACTATTATCGTTTTGAATTCGGTATCGTGTCCGGATATATCCTGGTAAGGGCGTCTATTCGGGATTCTTTTGTTTTTTTGCCTCCCATAGGGCAGGGGGATGACAGGTCTTTTTTAAAGAGAGTCATTTTTGAAACGGGGATTCCATTTATCCGTGTCCCGGAGCCTCTCGCGTTGGAGTTAAAATCAGAATCCGGCCTTATCGTTACTGCAGATCCTGATAATAGTGATTATCTTTTTAATGTGCAAGATCTTATTCTGCTGGCGGGGAGGAAATATGACGGGAAACGGAATTTGATTCATAAGTTTAAATCGTCGTATAATTATGAATACAGTAGTTTTGAAGGAATGTTCCCCCGGATTTGCCTTGATTTTGCCGATGAATGGTGCGTTATGAAGGATTGCGACGGGGAAGAGGGGTTAAAGCGGGAGAGGGAAGCTGTCGGAGAGATGTGTGATTCTTTCAATGAATTTTCTCTTTTGGGAGGGGCTATCCGCATTTCGGGAAAGATCAAGGCTA
>JAQUMS010000257.1 GCA_028717985.1 Candidatus Omnitrophota bacterium | reverse complement strand
ATCTTCTGAACGCCTGCGTTCGTCATAACTCTCGCGTATAACGGCTTCCACGACATTATCCAAATGGTTGCCTTCGGCATCAAAACCGAGCATATTTGTATCGAACGTACCGAGATACGCGTGTATGAGTTTGAAAAGCGACAACGCCTGAAAAGATGCCTTCAATTTTTTGTTCCATTCTTTTTTCATGTTTTCAGGCACCCGTTGTTTTTCTTTAACAAGCGACATCAAAACCGGACGCAAAGCCCTTTCCGCCGTATCAATAATAAATAAATGCGGCGTTAGTTTAAGCCTGGCCGATAACGCGCGCGCGAAATCAACAATCAGGTCCAATTCTTCTATCCTGCCCGCGGAGGATAATTCCGCGATAAGAGAAGGGCACACGTATTCAACCAATGATAAAGATTTAAAAACTCCTCCATAAGGCTTAGTCTCGAATATTTCGCCTAACGGCTCATACCACTGAGCTTCGCATAATTTCAAAGAAATATCCCTTAACGCCAAAGCGATGATTTCATCATTTGATAAAAACGCGAATTGAACCTTAGATAAAAACGCATGTATCGCCCCTTCTCCCGCCGGCCGGCCTTTCGATTTGCAAAGCGCCTGCCACTGGTCAAAATCCCGTTCTACCAGAGGGCGGATAGTTTCTTCATACATCTCCAGGATCGTGGTTTTATCCTGGATCTCTTCCTCATGTATTTTCTCGGAAATTTTTTCTATTTTCGGCATTAAAGAACCGGTTTCGGCATCATCGGCGTCTTCGGCATCGCCGGAAGACCTGGAGCCTTTCCCGATCATCATTTCAAACATTTTTAAATCGTCTTCAAAACTGCCGCCGTCATTTTCATCTCCGGGATTATTTTTCATAGCATCAATTATCTTCCTGATACCGCTGTCATTACCGCGCCGGCGGAATAGATCCACAGCCTCCATAATAATTTCTTTCCGGACCATCGGATGAATGGAATTCTCCGATCGCACGATAAAATCCGCGAGACTGCCTCGTCCGATATTCGCAGTAAAAACAAGACCGCGAAAAACAGTGTCATTTTCAATAAAAACTTTTCTTTCCAGCATGTCAAAACCCAGGCTGACGTATCTCATTATTGTTCGAATTGTCTGATCATCCGTATCCTCGGTACAAACAGGATACGATGAAACTGTTTCTATATCAGGATAATCCTGAACGATCCTCTTGAGGACAATTACAAACGCTTTTCTTCCAAACCCGCTTGGAACAGAACCGTCTTTTCTCATATTCAGATCCATAATCTGCGTGCGAGTAACCGTAAACCATACATTACCAAGGAACATTCCGGTTTCTGTATTTCGAAAATCAACCCTATACATAATGGCAACGGGTGTTCCGTACGCATTCACACGCTCCATTGTGAAATTGAAACGCCCCCCGTCAAAACCGGCAACAGCATCATTATATGACGATTTAATCTGAGCTATCCTGCGAGGGAATATCTTTGCCATATCCCGCAGTATTTGATGCCAAACTTCTTTATTATACGGAACATACCACCCTCCAATCGCTTTCGGACGGGATGCGGAAATGAATTCTTTCCACGGCGTATGCCAATAATAGTATTTAGACGGATCGTCTTTTAAATCATGCGCCAGCCTTTGGCTTGTTTCAATAATCTCCCGGGTTCCTTTAGTATTCCAGCCGGCACTCATGCCGAAATGTGACAGAACAGGATGAACATATAATTCTAATTCACGGGGCGAATCTTCATAACAGGAACACGCCGTGATAACCAACCACGCCGGATCCCAGCACATGACAGCCGCGATCTCGTTTATCCTGGTAAAGAATCTTCTAAACAACCCCAGCCCGCCCTCAAAATCTCTCAGGTCGGAACAATAATGATTTCTCACGGCATTTTTTCCTACATATGCTTCCGCGTATCCCACATGTTCATTCCCCTGCAGCAAGATCATATACGCGTTAATCTCAATATCCAGTCCGGGCCGTTTGTATAAATCTAAACGCCACAGTTCTTTATATATATCGGCCTCTCCGCCGTCACCCAACAAGGGAAAAATACCGCTATAATATCCCAATGAGGGCGGAACAAGGGATGTGTCACGCCCGGAATCATGCAAGAAATCCTCTTTCTTTTCCGGATCAAATTCTAATATTCTATGCAGGCAAAGCACGGCGTATTCGAAATTCTCCAGTTGAGTATACGCTAATACTTTTATCATCCACGCGTCTCTATCGGTTACATCCGCGCGGAGAGCTTGATTCGACCAGTAAAGGGCGCCCCGGGGCCGTCCGGAGATATTCAACGCTTCGGCTTTAATCAACATCGCGCCTTTATTGCCATGATCATACAGAAGAGTCTCTGACGCTATACTAAGCGTTTCTTTCACCTGAGACAGTTTAAGATACACCCGGGCTTTTTTATTCAAAACTTCGAAATCCAACGGGTTGATTGCCAATACCGCGTTATAAAACGAAAGCGCGTTTTCAAAATCGCCGTTTGCCTCAGAATACTGGGCGCTATTAAACATACAATCAGTATTGTCCGGATATTGAGACAGTACTCTTTTATTCCACGCCACGGCTTCCACCGGTAAATTTTTACTGAATAAAAACGACCCGAATTCCAGCCAGTTTTCCGGGATAATCGTAAACGCGTCATAGTGCTCAGCCAATTCAAAAGCTTTGCCCCCAGCTCCGATGGAAAGTTTTATGTGCCTGATTATGTTATTTCGTTTCACGAATGATAAAATCATGCCGACGGGAGTATAAACATCCCTATCATTATCATACGCGGGGTCATATACGACTTCCGCGGTATTATAGTGGACAAAAAACACTCTCACGCCGTTATCAGCGTTTCCTGCGACAAGAAGCGATGTCTCCTCCGCCTGAGAAGCGATGTCCGGG
>JAQUMS010000256.1 GCA_028717985.1 Candidatus Omnitrophota bacterium | reverse complement strand
GGTGATTGTTCCGGTTTTATCCAAAAGCAATACATCTACATCCCCGGATGCTTCTACTGCCCGGCCAGATGTAGCGATGATATTTGCCTGAATCATTCTATCCATGCCGGCGATGCCTATAGCAGACAACAATCCTCCAATAGTAGTCGGAATAAGACACACAAGCAATGCGACTAATACCGTTACTGTAATAGGTTGACCAAAACCAGCAGCGCTTACGCTATAAAGAGAAAACGGTAATAAGGTTGCAGTAGCTAAAAGAAAAATAAGCGTAAAAACTGCCAAAAGAATACTAAGAGCAATTTCATTGGGAGTCTTCTGTCTTTTTGCTCCTTCAACCATAGCAATCATATGGTCAAGAAATGTTTCTCCCGGGTTAGTTATGGTGCGTACCACAAGCCAATCTGAGAGCACTTTTGTTCCGCCGGTAACAGCGCTGCGGTCTCCTCCACTTTCACGTATAACCGGAGCGCTTTCTCCGGTAATTGCACTTTCATCAACAGAAGCCACCCCTTCAATAACATCCCCATCCATTGGGATTATATCCCCTGCCTCAACAAAAACAACGTCTCCTTTACGAAGCGTAGCAGCAGATACTTTCTCGTGAGCAGAACCATAACTTGGCTTTAAAAGTTTTTTAGCAATAGTATCCTTACGGGCTTTTCTTAAACTCTCAGCCTGGGCCTTACCCCGGCCCTCAGCCATAGCCTCGGCAAAATTAGCAAAAATAAGCGTAAACCATAACCAAAGCGTTATGGCTAATATAAAACCAGAAGGAGCTTCCCCGCGCCCCATTAAGGCTTGGAAATATAAACCCGTGGTCAATAGACTACCCACTAAAACTACAAACATTACAGGATTTTTAATTTGATGGCGAGGATCTAATTTTCTTATTGAATTGATGGCTGCCGGCCAACAAATGGTTGGATCAAATAAAGATTTAGCTTTATGCGATTTACTCATAAAAACTCCTACAAGGGCACACCCGCGCAAATCCGATAAGCGCGGGGGTGTTAAATACTGCGCACCATAAGATGCTCAACAATAGGTCCCAATGCTAAAGCAGGAAAAAATGTCAAAGCTCCAACGATTAAAACAATCGCCACAAGAAAACATACAAACAGCGGTGTATGCGTCGGAAGCGTACCCGCGCTGACCGGAATAATCTTCTTTTTCGCCAGCGAGCCTGCTATTGCTAAAATCGGGATTGCAAGCCAATATCGCGCAAAGAACATAGCAAGTCCTAACGCAATGTTATAAAACGGGATGTTAGCATTTAATCCTGCAAACGCACTGCCGTTGTTATTTCCTGCGGATGAAAAAGCATAAAGCACTTCACTAAAACCATGCGCACCCGGATTTAAAATAGACGTTTTGGCGGCAGGAAATATTACCGCTATCGCTGTACCCAATAAAACTACAATAGGCGGGATGAGAATAACTATCGTCGCCATTTTCATCTCATAAGCTTCGATCTTTTTCCCTAAATATTCCGGGGTACGCCCGACCATAAGCCCGGCAATAAAAACAGCTAAAATAACAAACGCTATCATCCCATAAAGCCCTGAACCAACTCCCCCGAAAATAACCTCCCCTAACTGTATGAGCCACATCGGCACTAATCCGCCCAACGGCATAAAAGAATCATGCATCGCATTAACAGAACCATTTGATGCCGCTGTTGTCGCGGTAGCCCAAATTACTGAATTTGCGATCCCAAACCGCGCCTCTTTTCCCTCCATATTACCGCCCGGCTGAAGTACGCTCGCGGATTGGTCAATGCCCAAACTCGCAAACGCAGGATTACCGGCCTGCTCGGCCTGCATACACGCCAAAAGGCATGGAATAAAAATAATCAGCATAGCAATAAGTAATGCCCAACCTTGCCGCCTGTCCTTGACCATATCACCGAAGGTATAACAAAGTGCTCCTGAAATTATAAGAATAGCCCATACCTCAAGAAGATTGGATAACGGCGTCGGATTCTCAAAAGGATGAGCAGAATTAACGTTAAAAAATCCGCCGCCATTAGTACCTAATTGTTTAATGGCAACCTGTGAGGCCGCGGGCCCAACCGGCAGTGTTTGAGTAGATACTACGTTTCCCGTACTATCTTTTATCGGCTGAACAAGCTCGACAACCTGCGACTGCCTAAATGTTTGAACCACACCTTGTGAAACAAGAGCAACAGACAGCACTATTGATAAAGGCAGTAAGATATAAATTGTTGACCGGACAAGATCAACCCAAAAATTACCGATCGTCTGTGTTTCGCGTCTAATAAACCCTCTGATTAATGCTGCCAATATTGAGATGCCTGTGGCCGCAGAAACAAAATTCTGAACGGCAAGACCGAGCATTTGCGTGAGATAACTCATTGTTGCTTCACCTGAGTATCCCTGCCAGTTTGTATTCGTGGCAAAACTTATTGCAGTGTTAAACGCTGAGTCGGGAGAAACCGCAGGTAAATGCATAGGATTAAGAGGTAAAACGTGTTGCAACCGTTGCAGAAAGTAAACAACCAATAAACCTATACTATTGAAAACCAACATAGCGAATGCATAAGTCTTCCAATTCATCTCCTCACCAGCATTGACCCTGCAAAAACGATAAATCAATCGTTCGCCTGAACCAAAGCAACGGTTAGCAATCGATTTCCCCTCAAAAACATGAGCCATATAAATACCGAGCGGTTTAGCCGACAAAACCAAAATGAGCAAAAAAATTCCGCTTTGAATTAAGCCATGTAATGTCATAAAAACTTCTCCGGCTTAAGCAGTGCTACAATAAGATAGATAAAAAGAATCAGCGAAATAATTCCACCTATCCAATAGATTAAAGTCATTGCCTCTCCTAAATCTTATCGCAAAGGTTTAAAAACCCGATCGATAAACACACGAGACCTGCGA
>JAQUMS010000255.1 GCA_028717985.1 Candidatus Omnitrophota bacterium | reverse complement strand
ACTGTCAAATTTCATATTACCGGTAACGCGGACTTTATCTTTTCTGACCCCCAGCGCGCGAAAACGGGACGCATCTAATTCAGTCTGCACGCAAAACAACGCTACCGCGTTCAATAAAGGCGCACACAAAAATTTGACCGCCGAATACCCTTTAAATGAAGAATCGGAAAGCCTTCCGTTTATTACGATAACAGGGATTTTTCTTTTATTAAGGCAGGTGATCATATTGGGCCACAATTCTGTTTCCGCGATCACAAAAACAGCGGGTTTAACAGCGTCAATCACGCGGGAAACAATAAAGCTGATATCCAGCGGCAGATATAGAACAACATCATTTTCAGAAGCAAAAGACCTGACGATCTTATTTCCTGTGGAAGTCACCGTGGAAATGACACACTGAGTATCAGGATAAAGCTGTTTCAGCCGGATAACCAGATTTTTAACTGCCATGGCCTCGCCAACGCTCACAGCGTGTATCCACAGCGGTTGATGGAAAGAAATGTTTTTCGGAAGGAAACCCAGCCTGGTTGAAAAACCCGGATGCATTTTCCTTTTCCAAAGAAAAACAGGAAGATAAAAAAGCGCGAAAATTAAAAATATAAAATCGTATAGGATAAACATAATTTTAGTTTTTACCTGCTTAGCTCTTACGAAGAACTAAGATCCAAGAACAAAGAGCTAATTACGCTCTCGGGTGCGCCTTATTATACACACTCCGGAGTCTTTCAGTCGTAAGATGCGTATAGATCTGGGTTGTGGAAAGATTAGAATGCCCCAACAGTTCCTGCACGCTGCGTAAATCCGCCCCTCTGTCCAGCAAATGCGTGGCAAAAGAATGCCTCAGGGTATGAACAGATATTCCGTGTTTTAACCCGGCCGCGCGTAAATATTTATCAACCGATCCTCTGATCCCTCTGTCGGTCATCCGGGTTTTATTTTTGTTTAAAAACAACACATCCGACTCTTTTTTACGCCTTTCCAGGTACTTTCTGATCGACACAAGGGCGGTTTCACCAACAGGGACAATACGTTCTTTTCTTCCTTTTCCCAAAACTTTAATGATGCCGCTGATAAAATCAATATCACTGACTTTAAGCCCCGCGAGCTCGCTTATACGCATTCCCGTACTGTAAAACAGTTCCAGGATCGCCCGGTCCCGGAGAGAACGTTCATCGATACCCGAGGCGGTTTCTAAAAGTCGTACCACCTCGGGTTCAGTCATAAAAGACGGCAGGTGTTTTTCCTGTTTCGGGCTTGAAACACCGACAACAGGATTGACTTTAATATAACCCTCGCGGGTCAAAAATTTAAAAAAAGTACGGATAGATGAAATATGTCTGGAGATACTTTTGGCACTAAGATTTTTTTCTTTTAAACCGGCGAGGTATTTACGAAGCGTCAAATAATCAACTTTTTCGATATCGGCATCGCTGAGGAACGTTTTGAAGTCTTCCAGGTCAAGATGATAATTGAGGACGGTGTGTTTCGAATAATTTCTTTCTATTTCCAGATAACGGATAAATTTATCGATATGTTTTTCCATTACTTCTGTTCTTCAGGAAGTGTTTTAGCGATATAGGTACATTTCGGATACGTGGAACATCCGTAAAAAGCCCCCCGTTTTGAACGCCGCTGGATCAATTCACCCGTACAACCGGGAGAAGGACATTTCACTCCCGAGGTGATCGATTTAGCGTTTTTACATTCCGGAAAACCGGAACAGCTTAAAAATTTACCCCTGCGTCCCCATTTAATCACCATGGGCTTCCCGCATTGTTCGCATACCTGATCCGTCTGGACGACATCTTTTTGAATCGTATTCTGGGCAAAATCAATACTCTTTATAAACGGCGCGTAAAATTCCCGCAAAACTTTCACTCTGTCATTCGTCCCTTCTTCAATACCATCCAGTTCCTGCTCCATGCGCGCGGTAAATTTCACGTCCATGATCTGAGCGAAATACTGTACCAGGAGATCACACACCTTAAAACCGAGTTCAGTGGGATGGAAATATCCCTTAACCCGCTGGACATAATCCCGTATAATCAGGGTCTGGATGATCGGAGCGTATGTTGAAGGCCGTCCGATCCCCTCCTCCTCCAGCAATTTAATCAAAGAACTGTCGGAGAATCTCGGAGGAGGTTTAGTAAAATGCTGAGACGGATTCAAGCTTTCCAATTTCAGATTCTCACCCTGTTTCAAAGGCGGGATTTGTTTCTTCTTTTCTTCCTCTTCTTCGTTTTTCTTAGAGAGAGCGGTAAACCCCTCAAATACGACCGTTGTTCCGCTGGCTGAAAACATATACTCCCCCGCGGCAATAAATACGGAAGTCGTCACATAACGGGCCGGAGTCATCTGGCTGGCGATAAAACGGTTATAAATCAATTCATACAGCTTAAATTGATCCGGATCAAGATACTTTTGCATGCTCTCAGGAGACTTCGAGAGAAACGTCGGCCTGATAGCCTCATGCGCTTCCTGGGCGAATTTTTTGACTTTATACACATTCGCCGATTCAGGAAGATATTCATTGCCGAATTTACGGATTATATATTCTCGAACGTCTTTAATAGCTTCGGGAGCGACATGGGTTGAATCGGTACGCATATACGTAATTAAACCAACCGGCCCCTCTTCCCCGACCTCAATACCTTCATACAATTGCTGGGCCACGATCATAGTTTTGCTCGCGTTGTATTTCAGTTTATTAAAGGATTCCTGCTGCAGCGTGCTGGTGATAAACGGGGGATCGGGATTACGTTTTTTTTCTTTTGATTTTATATCAGCGACCGTGAATTGCCTGTTCTTTATCGTCTCAACGATACTATCGGCTTCTTCTTTATTTTTTATTTCCGCTTCTTTGCCGTTTATTTTATCCAGTTTAGCCGTGAACACCTGCTGAGAGGAACTATCCCCG
>JAQUMS010000254.1 GCA_028717985.1 Candidatus Omnitrophota bacterium | reverse complement strand
TGCTCAACCCCGATGGGACACCCGCACTGTCAGGAACACCGAACGTTGCAGAACCAGAACCGGCTTTCACCAGAAGACCGTCATAATGACCGTGATAACACCCTTCGAATTTAATAATTTTATTTTTCCCGGTATACCCGCGGCTCACCCGGATAGCACTCATCACCGCTTCAGTCCCGGAATTAACAAGACGCACAAGCTCAACTGAAGGAACAGCCCTGCATAGCATCCGGGAAAACTCTACTTCTTTCGCGGTCGGCGCGCCGAAACTCGTCCCTGTTTTCAAAGCACCTCGCACGGCCATGCCGACGGACTCATGAGCATGACCAAGGATAATGGCCCCCCAGCTCATGACATAATCAACATACGAATTCCCGTCAACATCAACCAAACAAGAACCGTTTCCTTTCGCGATAAAAAGAGGATTTCCCCCCACTGATTTAAAGGAACGTACCGGACTGTTAACCCCGCCCACCATATATTGAACGGCAGACCTGAAAAGCTTTTTTGAAATGGACAACCGCGCGTTCTTCTTATTATTCTTCATTTTCCCGTTCTTTTACTTTAGAATACACATACTTGATCAAACGCATCCGGTTCTGAATATCAAGCTTAAGGAATTGGACTCCGGTTTCAAAAAAATCTTTTCCGTCGGCATTTTTCTGGGATTCTTCCGACTGCCAAACAATTTTTGCCAAGGCGAAAAAAGGCTGAGGATCTTCAGGAAGGATAAGCCCAAGCTCAAGCAATTCACCTGTTTTAACCTTATCACTCAACTGAAGGCGGATTCCTCCCCCGCCGATATCGTATGCGGGTAAAATAGATTCTCCCGGAGCTCCCATAACTTTATAAATAACCCTAACTCCATTTTTCAAACGGCGATATCTTCGTTTATCCATACGGATAACTCATCCTTTCTTAAACACTTTACGGCTCAATAACGCGGGAATATCGGCTTTGCGTTTTTTGAGTTCTTTAACGGTAAAAAGAACGCGGTATTCGGGATTCCCGATTGCGCGCGCGGCGTTCCCGATAATAAATAAACATTCTTTTTTATTCTTCGCGTGAACCATCGTATACAATGAATACGGCCAATGCCTCGCTTTTTTTCTCCAATAACAGTGGGAAATAGATGAAAATAAAAGAAGTTTTTGCGCGGCGGCATCAATATGGTCTGCATCGATTTTCCAAGCCACCAGTGCATTGGTCCTTAATCCCAGCGAATAATGATTCAGGACGGCGCCAAATCTGCGGATAACCCCCGCATTTTTCAGCTCCCGCAAAAACCCCACAACCGCTTCCTCGCGGGTCCCAAGTTCTACGGCACACGATTTAAACGGCCTCGATACAATACCCACCTGGGCCGATACAATTGAAATAATATGTTTATCCGTTATTTTCATGCCGGTTAAAATTCAAATCTTAAATCGTGCGTCAATTTTATAAAGTTTCACAGCGGGCAGATACAGTATTTCCTTAAGGCCGGCGTCCTTTTTGATCCCGGCCAGAATGAACTTCAGGCGCGAGACAGAAGGCGCAGATACGGTAAACCACACATTAAATTCATCGTCACGAAGATAATTATGGCTTACAAACGGATGCTTATTAATAACCGCGGCCGCGCGTTTCAGTTTCTTGTCCGGGACATGAGCCGCGGCAAGGCAGGAAACAAGCTTCAGTTTCCCAGGGTCAAAAACCGGCCCTATATACCGGATAATTTTCCGCTGTTTTAATACCCGGGTTCTTTTTAAAACCTCGCGTTCTTTCATTCCCAGCTTTACGGCAATATCATGATACGGCCGGGTGGAAAACGGAAAACGATCCTGCATTTCCTCAAGAAGCATCTTATCTTTTTTATTAACCATGTTCTGTAGTAACTTTACAGCAGAAACAATCAGGATCCTGAGCCATATAATCTCCCGACATGTGGAAAGCCCGTGCCCTGCATCCGCCGCACGCATCTTTATAGGCACAAACGCCGCATCTCCCTTTATACTCCAACGACCGCATTTCCCGGAATACGTTATTTGTTTTCCATAAAACGCTGAAAGGTATTTCACGCACATTGCCGATACGAACAGGCATATACGGGCACGGATGGACATCCCCATTAGGAAGTATACAACAATAGCTGATTCCCGCCAGGCACCCCCGCTGAAAACGTAAATCCATGCCCATTTCACGGGCCAGGGGAATAAATTGCGGTGCGCAAACCGGTTTTAATTCCATGGGGATTTTCTGTTGTTTTTTTAAGATCGCGGTCAATACGCGTTTATATTCCGTTTCATCGAGACATACATCAGTTATATCTTTTCCTCTTCCTGTGGGAACAAGAAAAAATATATGGTGCGCACGGGAACCCGCGGCGGCGACGAAATCCGTTATACATTCAATTTCCTTGCTGTTATATTTTGTAAGTGTCGTATGCACCTGAAAATCGAGCCCCTCAGACGCGCATATCTTCATTGCGTTGACTGTTTTTTCCCACGCGCCGGATTCCTGCCTGAATTCATCATGAACAGAGGCATTGACGCTGTCAAGGCTTATGCCGATACGAACGGCACCCGCTTTTTTCAAATGTCTGGCGGTTTCCCTGTCAATAAGGGTACCATTAGTTCCCAAAACAGGCCGCACGCCGGAAGCTGACGCGAATGTAATGAGATCATAGATATCCCGCCGCATTAACGGCTCACCTCCGCTTAAAATAAGGATCTTAAAACCCGCGGCGGCTATCTCAGAGATCAATGACCGGGCTTCTTCGGAAGAAAGTTCCTGGGGATCCCGAATTCCGGCATCGCGATAACAATGCTTACATTTTAAATTACACGTGTTTGTAACATTCCAGGATATGATCATGATTTAGCTCTTAGGTCATAGATTATAGGTCATTGTTAAAACGAAGACCTACGAGCTATGACCTATGAC
>JAQUMS010000253.1 GCA_028717985.1 Candidatus Omnitrophota bacterium | reverse complement strand
GTTTTTGATTTCTGAAGCGGTCAGTGGCGCGGGAGCGAAGCTCATGAATATACACGGGGATTTCTTTATGAAAGATTACGATCCACGCGGAGAAATGGCCCCCCGGAATATAGTATCCTGGGCTATTTATCAGGAATTGCAAAAGACCGGAAGCGATTTTGTCTATCTGGTTGTCCCCTCGGCCGAAGAATTTAAAATCAAGTTCCCGAATTTATATCAGGCTTGTATCGAACGCGGCATTGATCTTCCGTTTATACCCGTTGCCCCGGCCGCGCATTTTACCGTTGGAGGGGTTTTGGTGGATCGCGGAAGAACATCGATTCCCGGTTTGTGGTTTTCGGGGGAGGCGGCGTATTGGAGGTTCCACGGCGCGGAACGCATGGCGAGTAATTCTTTACCCGGAGGATTGCAAATGGGTTTTATAGCGGCGGAAGATATGTTTAATTCGGTTTTAAGCGATATGCGTTCTATATCGCTGGATGGAATAGTAATTCCGGATTCGTCCTTTATTGTTTCTCCGGGATTTGAAGATAACCGGACAGGCATGCTTGATCTTCGTTTAGGTAAAACTATGCAGCAATACGCGGGGATCGCGCGGAATGAACAGGGATTGCGGGAAGCATTGAGTATTATTCACGAAATAAGGCAGGAATTTATTTCTGTTCCGTTATCTTCCAGGAAAGCATTTGAATTAAGGAATAAGCTCCTGGTTAGTGAAGCAGTGGCTTGGAGCGCCTTAAATAGGCGTGAATCCCGTGGGCCCCATTTCAGAATAGATTACAGGGAACGTGATGATAAACACTATCTGGCAGTCAGCGTGTTACGCAGGAGGGGTGACGGCTGGGATCTTGAATATCGTCCAATGCGTTATCGTGCCGAATCAATGCGCTGGATATTCAATATTCCGTATAGTATTGAATCCGATATGTCCCGGTATTATTTCGGGATTGACCGGCAGATTGCTGATGATGCGGTTTTATTTGAAGAGGCGTTAAAAAATAAAATGGTTGCAATTGACCTTGATCCGGAATACATCAAGCAGCATTTTGGCAGGCCGTATGAAGACGTGATTGCCAAGTCATTTCGTCATTACGGATACCGTAAGGTTGAAGGCGGTACTGAGCTTCGTCCGGGAGAATATTTTATATATCCGCTTCCTTCGGAACAGTTTTTACCCGAGCGAAAACCTAAACTTTATATTAATCTTATGCTGAATGAAGGGGACGGCCAGAAACGGATGTTTAAATTGATGATCAAACGGCTGAAAAAGAAATTAAGAGAATCAGCGATGGATACCTCCAGGGTTACAAAAGACGCGGTTTTTCCGAACCGGTATTGGTTCAGCGGGTATGACAGGATCGTGGAATGCGATATGAACGATTCCGATATCAATCTGTTTGTTCATCCATCTCAGAACGCGGATTTGCCGAATGAGGATGGTTTAGTATATCCTCCGGTTTCCATCAGGATCATACCTGAAACGTTTGAACATGACCGTTCGACTATTTTTGCGCGTTTTGGCACGCAGAGCGCTGTTTTCCGGAAAGTCCGGATACAGGACGCCAGGTATGTCATAGATTCACGTAAAAAAATAACCCTGAATCTTATCGTGGATAAAGGATTTTTTGAGTTACATAAAGAGGCGGTTTCTTCGCTTGCATTTTATGCGGAGTGCGCGGAAGACAGGGAATCTCTGCTTTTACCCGCCATAGGCGATGACGTCGATATCAGATTTATATCTGATGATTCCATGTACGCTCATTGGGTGTTTTTAAGCCGCCGGCTTGGCGTTGAGGACGACGAAGTTATAAACACGGTTTACCGGGAGATAGAAATGCGTTATTCGGAAAAACACCGTGTGTATCATACCCTGAACCATATCCGTTTTATGCGTGATGAATTCCGGCAGTTTTTACGCGATAATCCGGGAGCCTTTTCGGATATTGATGTGCTCGCCATGGAACTTGCTATTCTGGGACATGACCTGGTTTATTCCCTTGGCCGAACCGATAACGAAGAACGCAGTGCGGCTTTATTCGCCAGGATCTTACGAGATACAATGGGTTTGTCTGAAGATTTGATTGGGCAGGTACGCAATCTTATTCTCGCGACGAAACCGGACGGCAATTATGGGTATCATGAACTGTCAGTATGTCTAATGCAAGATCTTGACTTGGCCGTGTTCGGTTTTGATACAGAGTCATTCTTCTTAAAATACGAGATCGGTATACGCGGAGAGCATAAACAGGTGGAATTGTCAGAATATAAAGCCGCGCGGAAACAGATCCTTCGTCTTTTTCTTGCCCGAAAGTATATCTATAATACTCCTTATTTCAGGGAAAAGTATGAGGAAAAAGCGCAGAAAAATCTGACCAGAAAAGTAGCCGTGTATCCGGGATATTTCGATAATGAATCTCAAACTTTGATTTACCGGAATGTCATACAACAGAGCCTGCGTTTTCTTGAGCACGTTATTGTCCTGGTCGTGCCGAGGGATGGGGAAACAAAAGAAGCGTTTAACCTTAAAGTCGGGAAAATAAAGGCGCGCACCGGAAATATATGTGGTGTTACGGTTTTAGGGTTGTTTGAGCGCGGGAAGATAAAGGATTTTCTCGGAGCGACGAATATTCATAATCTCCTGAGAAAGATCAACAGTGTTTCCCCCGGTTCATTTAAATTGGATGCGGAAAAGGCGATTGCCTGTCAAAACTATAAGGTATACGGATTGGATACGATGTTTGTTATGCCAGAGGCCGCATACCTTGATATAGATGAAAAAATGCTGGCTCCTTATGTTAAGGAGTTTGTAAAGATCCCTAGAGAAGCCGGTGTTATTATTCCCGCCGGATACCCGATTGACAGCGTCAGTATAATTCCGTTTATCGAAGAATACAGAAAAAACCGCGGCAGGCAATTTGAGAAAAAGGTAACAGGAATCAGCGC
>JAQUMS010000252.1 GCA_028717985.1 Candidatus Omnitrophota bacterium | reverse complement strand
CGGAACTGATAAAAACAAAATCACGCCTTGCTGATTTGCAAGTCAGGCTGGAAAAAATAGGGAATGCTTTCGGGGGGATAACTGAAGAAGATAAGGGTACGGTTTCTCCGGAGGAACAATCCGGTTCCTTACAGAAACAGACAGAACAGACGCCTTCAGGCAATAGTGTCCCTGAATCGGCGGCTTCTGTGAATCAGAAAACCGAGGTCCCGACTGATACTGTTGCGGGCCCTGAAGATTTGAATCCAGGTTCGTCTAAAAAAGTTGAAGTTGAAACTTTCTCTCAACCTCTAACGGAGCAGAGAAATGAGAATAAGTAAAACTTTGTGCGGTATAGGAGCGGCTGTTTTATGCGTTGTTTTTGCTGTCGCGGCGGGCGCGCAAAATCCCGGCGATAAAGAGAATTCCTCGGACAATGCCCGGAGGTATTATCAGGAAGGCAAGGATTTGATGTCACGGGGTGATTACGCCGGGGCGAACGAAGCATATAAGAAAGCCCAGCAAATTCTTGAAAATAATAAATCCGCTTTTTCACCTTCGGCGGTTCCGGGACCTGCCGTCGTAAAAGAAAATAAAAAAAACAGCCGTATCATAGAAACAGCCGCGGAATACGACGCCCAAGGGAATGTAAAAGAGGCGCTTTCCTACTATCTTAAAGCGGTTGCCCTATTTCCTAAAAATGCAAATCTGTATTATAATCTTGGCGTTGAATATATTAAAAACGGCCAATTTAAGGAAGCTGCTCAGGCTTTCTTAACATCAATCCAGCTTAATCCCAAAGATAAAGACGCGTATTATAATCTTGGCATCGTGTATGATCAGTATTTAAACGACAAACAAAAAGCCTCTGATTTTTATCGTATGTATTTAAATCTCGCCCCGGATTCTGAAGACGCAAGCACGGTAAAGAACTGGATACAATAAATATAGAGCTCTTAGCTCTTTGGCCGTAGTTCTTAAACCTAAGATCAAAGACCTAAGAACAAAGAGCACATGCGGTTTTACTATGAATGACCAGGAAGTAATTAAAATCTTAATGAAATCGGGACTGCTTACCCAGGACGAAGTCAATAAAGCCATTGATGAGGGGGAGAAGCTTAAGCGGCCTTTAGAACGGGTTATTGTTGATATGCATTTATTGTCTCAGGCGGCGTTATATGAAACCGTAGCGCAACAGCTTGGATATAAGTACGTTAATCTTGACAAAATTGAAATCGAACCCGATATTTTGAAGATTATTCCCGAGGAATTGTCAAAACAAACCATGTCAATACCTCTGAGGGTTGAAAATGGGACTTTGGTTGTCGCTATGTCTGATCCGGGTGATATTTATGCGGCAGACCAGATACAGATGCATATCAATATGCCCATTGAGATTAATTTTTCCAGCCCTGCGGAAATCGAAGCTGCCCAGAAAAGATTTTATTCGGTTAAACAAAAAATAACCAAGGATTTATTCGCGGGTTTGGCGAAAGAAAGCGGAAGCGACCAGGCGGCTTTAGGCGGGGGAGCTTCGATCATCAAGCTTGTGGATTTGATTTTAGCTCAGGCGGTGCGTGACCGCGCGTCTGATATTCATATTGAGCCGGAGCATGAGCTATTGAGGATCAGGTTCAGAATAGACGGTATTCTTCACGAGATCCCATCACCTCCGAAAGATTGGGAAGGCGCTTTAATTTCCCGTATCAAAGTTTTATCGGGCATGGATATAGCTGAAAGCAGGATACCGCAGGACGGTCATTTTCAGGCAAAAGCCGATGATAAGGTCATTGATTTTCGTGTCTCGACCCTGCCTACAATTCACGGCGAAAACGTGGTCATGAGACTTTTGGATACCGCGTCGGTTACAATAGGGCTTGAGCGTCTTGGTTTTACAACCTTCGATATGCTTCGAAAATATGAAGAATTAATCGCGCGTCCGTATGGGATTATTCTTTCAACAGGGCCTACCGGAAGCGGTAAAACAACAACCTTGTATTCGGCGTTAATGAAAATTAATACCGTTGACCGCAATATCATCACTATCGAGGATCCGGTCGAATACCGTTTGGGTCTTATCCGTCAGGTACAAGTCAGTCCTAAAGCCGGTATCACGTTTGCCGCGGGTCTGCGTTCAATGCTGCGTCAGGACCCGGATGTTATCATGGTCGGGGAAATCAGAGATTTAGAAACCGCGATCATTGCGGTCCAGGCCGCTTTAACAGGCCATCTTGTTTTTTCAACACTGCATACCAATGATGCTCCGTCCGCCGTTACGCGTTTGATCAATATGGGCGTGGAACCTTTTTTAATCGCCGCGTGTTTGATCGGTATTATGGCCCAGCGCCTGGTCAGGGTTATTTGCCCGAACTGTAAAGAATCATATGAACCCTCAAAGGCGTTGCTGGATAAGTGGGGCTTAAAAGGCGGGATCCCCCTTTATAGAGGAAAGGGTTGTGATAATTGTAAGGGGACCGGATACCGGGGGCGATCCGGGATTTATGAATTACTTGTGGTTGATGATGAATTGCGGGAAATGATCCTGAATGAAAGTACCTCTACCGTTCTGTTAAGGAAAAAAGCCCAGGAAAAAGGAATGGTGCTTTTGAGTGAGGACGGGGTCGGCAAAGCATTAGCCGGCATTACCACAATAGAAGAGGTGGCTCGTGTTTGTGAAGAACGCGTGGAAATTAAGCCTTCTCCACAGATTACAAAAATTGAGCCGATAATCAAAAGCGGGGCGGAGAGTGATAAACCTTCCGGGCCGGTTGAATTAAAGAAAACAGACATAGACGAGTATCAGAAAAGAATTGCCAGTTGGCTGAGCCGGAAAACAGGAGTATAACTTTTATATGAACGATGTATGAACAATACTGGAGTTTAAAAGAAAAGCCGTTTCAAAATACTCCTGATTCAAAATTTTTGTATCTATCGAATCAGCATGAAGACGCGTTGATCAAATTGTCA
>JAQUMS010000251.1 GCA_028717985.1 Candidatus Omnitrophota bacterium | reverse complement strand
TACGATACGCGTCAACGGGCTGTTTTTTTTAACCGCCCTCAAAACTTCTATCCCGTTGATATCCGCTAAACGGATATCAAGAAAAACAACCTTGAAAAAATCACGCGCCAGCTCGGCAATAGCCTTACTCCCGCTGGTTACCCAAAAAACATTGTACCCGCGATCCTGTAAAATAGCGGAAAAATTCTTGCCGAATATGACGTTATCCTCTACAAGCAATAATTTATTTTCCATATGTTTTATTACCCGGCCCCCTCTATCAACTGGGACTTTGGAACTTCCCTAATAGGAAGAACGATGGTAAACGTTGACCCTTTGTTCAGTTCCGACTTCACCTGAATAGTACCGCCATGAGCTTCAATAATCTCTTTTGAAATAGCAAGCCCTAACCCCAATCCCTTGCTTTTAGTGGTAAAATACGGGGTAAAAAGATTATTCAGATTCTCCACTGCAATACCGGAACCCGTATCAATAAGGAACAATTTAGCGGATAAACCTTCCCGCTTGGTGCATACGGTAAGAGTTCCGCCGTTCATCATTGCCTGCACGGCGTTTATAGCCAGGTTCAATACTACCTCTTTAAGCTGAACACCATCGCCAAGCATGACCGGCAATGAAGCATCTATTTCTTTCACGATATTTACCTTGTTTGTTTTCGCAAGCTCTTCCAGGGTTAATACGGTTAACGCGTCTTCTACCACCGCGTTCAAATTAACGCTTCCGACAATAATTTTATTAGGATGGCTGTACCGCGAAATATTCTCCAGAAGACTATTGGCGTATAAAATTTCTTTCTCGATGTCCTGGATTGTTTCAACCAGATGCGGGCAGTCCTTCTGCGCTTTCGATTTCAAATAATACCCGCTCACGCCTATTCCGGCAAAAACATTTTTAAGTTCATGGCTTAGAACCGTTGCCATTCTCCCGATAGCGGCCATCCGCTCGTATTCAACAAGCTGTTTTTGGGTTTCAATCAATTCTCGGATCGCGACTTTAAGCCGGGAAGTCATGTTATTGAAATAATTCCCCAGGTCTTCGATCTCATCCCGGGAATTAATCTGGATCTGATGTTCAAAATTACCGCTGGTAACAGCCTGGATAGCCGACCGCAATTCCACAATAGACGTGGTGATTTTTCCTCCCCTGTAATACCCGAGGATAAACGCCGAAATAATGGAAAAAATAAACGCGGCGATAAAAATTTTTATCAGGTGATTTCTCAGGGAAAAAACGGTATCCTCAGGTATTCCGATACCCAGAATACCTACAATCTCTTTATGGCTGTTATATAACGGCGTATATCCCGCCAAATACCTGATACCGGAAATTGTAATATTACCGCTGCTTCTTCCCTTTTGCACCATGGTATTAAATTTGCCCGGTTCCAAAAAACTGCCTACGGTAAAAGGAGGGTTTTTTGAAGGAAGATTTGAAGCGATACGGCGGGTTCCCAGGAAAACGCTTGAAACGAAACCGGTATTCTGCTTAATCACATCGATAATCAATTTATTATTGTTATTCAGCAGATATCCGGCAGTCAAAGTCCCTACAATGATCTCATTATTATTGATAATAGGAAAAACCGCCTGAAGAACCAGCCCTTCCGGTTTTTCCATTCCGGAAATTTTAGCTTTCTCAAGAAGATTTAAATTCTCAAGCTCATCTTTCTTTAATACTTCCGTGGAGACGGTGAATTCCCCGCTCAAAGCCTGGTGGATAAGCGGATTCCGTTTAATGTTCATACCTTCTAATCCCGGATTGCCGATCGAAACAAGCACCTCTCCATGTTCATTGGTGATATAAAAGAAATCAAAATCGTAATTCCTGACGACTTTCTCATATTCGTTTCTCAATAAATCATACTGATCTTCGGCCATCAGGTTATAAATCCGCCTATTCTGGTCCCTCACGGCAAATTTGAGATTATCTTCTATCTCCGCATAAATTGTAAATGCCGTATTCAAACTGCTGTTAAGCCGCTCCTGGGCGTCATGCACGGCAATTTCGCTTAAAAACATTACGGTGATTACCGCCAGAATAATAAGAGGCAGAGATGAACTCAACAACAGCATTTGGATAAACTTAAGCTGGATTCTTCCTAATTTCATCCGGTCACCTTTTAAAAATATTATTTCCTGCCGCATCTATCCCCACAATTAAAGGAAGATCTTTCACGACCAGCCGAAAAACAGCTTCCGGCCCAAGATCTTTATAGGCAATAGGAACGGATTCTTTGACAAATCTGGTCAGTAAAGCGCCACAGCCGGCATACGCCAGAAAATAAACCGCATTGTTTTGTTTAATCGCTTCAACAACCTCCGGAGAGCGATCACCTTTGCCGATCATCCCCCGCAAACCGGCCCGCAAAAGCACGGGAGTGAAAACATCCATACGCCTGCTTGTAGTCGGGCCGCACGAACCTATAACAGCGCCTTTTGGGGTAGCCGCGGGACCGCAATAATAAATAAACGCGTTATGAATATCAAACGGCAGCCGTTCTTTTCTCAGTATCGCGTCATGCATGCGTTTATGCGCCTGATCCCTGGACGTATACAATATACCGCTAAGCAAAACCTCTTCTCCGGACTTTAAATCCGTAACATCCTGCGCCTGTAAAGGAACCGTGATTTTTTTCATGATTTTATTTATAGCACCGCTGTCGCACTCCGTAAAGCGTGGCAGCTGATATTGACAGCCACGGGAAGCCCGGCGATATGTGTCGGATACGTGATAATATTCACGCCTAAACACGTTGTCTTCCCGCCCAGCCCCATAGGGCCGATATTCAGCGTGTTCAACAACACACACAAATCGTTCTCCAGTTTTTTTATCCGCGATATATTTTTGACTCTGCCTGATACTGAAGGATAAATTTTCTTTAGAAGCGCTTTCTTTGATAAAAACATCGCGTAATCGGCAGTCCCGCCGATACCTACACCGACAATATAGGGAGGGCACGCATC
>JAQUMS010000250.1 GCA_028717985.1 Candidatus Omnitrophota bacterium | reverse complement strand
ACTACGAAACAACCTACATTAATGGCATGGAAATTTGTAAATTTATCCGCAGCAGTATGACCCTCCGGCATTTAATTATTATACTTATCATGGCATCAAAGGAACCTCTGGATAAGGTTAAAGGGATTTATGCCGGGGCTGATGATTATATTGACCGGCCCGTTGAACCGGGAGAACTGCTGGCCCGCGTCAAGGCGTCTTTTGTACGGATGACCCGGGACCTGGAAGCCAATCCGTTGACGAAACTTCCGGGAAACGTATCCCTGCTTAAAGAACTGGAAAACAGGATACAAATAAAAATACCTCTGGCTATCGGATATCTCGACCTTAATAAATTCAAGGAATTCAACGATCGGTATGGATTTAAACGAGGCGATGACATAATCCTCTTTACCTCGCAAACGCTTGTCAAAAGCCTTGCCAGCCTCGGAAACCGAACTGATTTTGTGGGACATATAGGCGGAGATGATTTTATTTTCATCACCACCCCGGATTGTATTGATCCGGTCTCCAAAATGATACTTGATGAATTCGATAAAAACATCGGTTCATTCTATGATGCTGAAGACAGGGAAAAAGGGTACATCATAACCAAAACAAGAAGCGGACAACTTGCTAAAATTCCTATTTTAAGCGTTTCTATCGGGATTGCCACCGGAGAAAACAGGAAATTCTCCCACGTGGGAGAAATAATCCAGACCGCAACTGAATTAAAAAGCTACGCCAAGACCTTTGGTAAAAGCATTTACGTCAAAGACCGGCGAAAAGATTAAATCAAAATCATAGATTTCAATAAAAAAGCCACTGAATATAAAATCAGTGGCTTTTTTATTACATCATACAGAACTGCCAAACTACATTTACGAACTTTTTTCCGATATATCACGCAGTTTAAACTTACCTACCAGATTTTTAAGATCCATAGCCAGGTTAGCTAATTCCTGCGCCGAAGCGGATAATTCCTGCATAGAAGCTGTCTGCTCTTCAGTACTTGCCGCGACCCCTTCAGCGGTAGAAGCGGAATCTTTTGCGACTGACGATATCTCATTTATTGCCTTTACAACCCTTGCCATTTCGTCAACCTGCTGTTGCCCTGAAACCGCGATCTGACTCGCGAATTCCGCGGCTTCAGTGGCGGCAGTATTAATTTCCACCAATGCCTCAGAGATATTCACAACCTGGGCCTCTCCTTCTTTTACTTCACGAGAACTTACCTGGATCGCTTCAACGGCACGAGCAGAACCGTTTTGAATTGAATTAATAAGCCTGCCTATTTTACTGACCGCTTCAGCTGATGCAACGGCAAGCTTACGGACTTCATCGGCTACAACGGCAAACCCTCTCCCTGCTTCACCCGCGCGGGCCGCTTCAATAGCGGCATTTAAAGCCAGCAGGTTAGTTTGATCCGCGATAGAATTAATTGTTTCGGTAATTTCGTTAATCTCCTGTGACATCTTACCGAGTTCCTGAATGATCTGCGTTGTTTCAAGGACTTTTTTAGTAAGCTCTTCGATTTTCGCCACTGCTTCCTGTGCTGCGGCGCGGCCTTTTTCCGAACTCAAGCTTGTATTATTAACGGCTTTATTTGTAGAATAGGCCTTAGAAACAACTTCACGCAGGCTTGAAGCGGCAATCTCTATTATCTTATAGGTTTCCTCAATACGGCTGGCCTGTGTATTAGTCCCTTTGGTAACCTGAGCAACAGCCGAAGCAACTTCCTGGGCAGTAGCATTAACTTCTTCCGATGTGGACGACATTTCCTGAGAAGAAGTAGCGACTCGTTCGGCAGTACTTCGGATTCGAGAAACCATATCATGCATTGATTCTATAATTTTATTAAAAACCTCTGCCAGCCTGCCTATTTCATCGTTACTGTGAATAGGGACACGTTGTGTTAAATCGCCGGCTCGTGAGCCTAATCCCTCAGCAATTTGAAGGAAACGAAGCATAGATATGGAAACACGCCGGGCAAAAATATATCCAATAAGAGAACCTATCACAAGTAATACAATACTGATAATACCGATCATTACCTGATATCTATTTATAGCCTGGTTGATTTCTTTAAGATCAAAACCTAAAAAAAGCGTCCCTACTTTTTCCCCGGAATCAGTTACCAACGCCTTTTTCACGATTAAAAGGTCTGCTTGCAAGGTAGACTCAATAAGCTGGCCTTTTCTGTCCCCTTGAGCGAGAAGTTTTAAGGATTCATCTTTATCTTTACCCTCAAATTTATCCTGCGCAAATAGCTGATTTTCCTGATCAAAAACACCAACAAAACGGTATTCTTTGACACCACGAACGCCTTTTGTCGCTTCCATAACAGAAGGAATAGAGCGGAATTCCAAACCAAGCATTGTCGCGTACGACACGGCTTCAGCAAGAACTTCACCTTTATTTTTTATAAGACGGATTGTTTCATTACGGTGAAAGGTGGAGAAAAACAGAACGGAGGTAAACGAAATAAGTGAAAGGACTATAAAAAAAGTAAGAAAGAATTTATTTTTTATCGACATTTACTTCCCCTGTTTTTTATAAAACGTATTTGTTTTTAACGGTGCAGGCTTTGCACAGGCGATTGCCTATTGCTTCGCCTGCACCGGATAACTACTCGGGAAGAAAAAAAATTACAGACTTATCTGGCGATATTTTTGACTTCATCCCATTTGACCCAGATACCGTCAAATGTAGATGTGGACTGATAATGGCAATTAGCGCACTGACGGTCGACATCTTTTACTATTCTTTCTTTGCCGGGTAATGTCCATGCTTCCCAGCCCCAACCGCCGGTCTGTCCAAATGCCGCATCTTTCTGCGTCATAAAAACTATTTTGTTTTTAGTGGTAGAAACGGAATTTTTCGTGGTTGCTACATCCAGCAATTCAAACGCGAATTTGCTTCCCTGAGGAAACGGTTCATTTTTTCCGGATTTAAGATGCTGAAACGCAATATCATTAGCATACAAATTA
>JAQUMS010000249.1 GCA_028717985.1 Candidatus Omnitrophota bacterium | reverse complement strand
ATCCAGGGCCATCGGATGATTCGTCTCTTGCAGGCACGCCATCATCGCTTCACTGAATTCCAGATCGCTGTATTTACGGTCAAGATACGTATAGAAAAGGCCTAAACTTAACGGGAAAAGGCGCAAAAATAATTTTAGGACGCTGGGAGTCATTTTCCCTTCTTCAAAAATCTTTCGGATATACTCGTTAATTCCGATCTGGCTTGTCTGGGGATATTCAATCAATTCGTACGCGGTACCGGGAACATCATTTCTCCACATTATATTCTCAATAAAAGCGACCATTTCCCTGTCCAGCTTTTGGAAAGACGGCAAATCAAGCAGTATATGAGCATCTTTATTTTTCACAATACCGGCAAGGAGTTTCACGTACTCATAATCTTGCCTCTGAACGACCTGTTTCCATTGATTAAATATTTCAGACAGAAAACTGTCCATCCGCTCTTTATTTTTTTCCTCAATAAAAAGATCAAGAAGAACCAGCCGGTAATTCCCCGCCGCGGCATCGCGGTCAAGGTAGACAATATTCCCGTACGACATGTTTTTTAAAAACTGCGTCAGAGTATTCCGGTAGACATCGGAAACGGAAGAAGTATCGGAAATAGTAAAAAGTTTTTTTATTTTATTTACCGCCTTAACCCTGTCCTGAATATTCGATTCCTGGATGGAATGTGCCGCAAGAGACGCTACAACGGAATGGTGTTCGGCAGAAACAAATCTGGAAAAAAGATCAAAGCTAACAGCATTAAAGTCATTAATATTGTTAACCTGATCGGCAAGAATATCCGCTAAATCGTGTTCCGTAAGAAAACCGAATAAATTTTTAAGTTTCTTAAATTCATCCTGGGAGAACTCCATCCCCGGCTTTAAAACAAGCCGCGCGACGCTCTTCATACAGGATGAGAATTTTTTTTGCTCGTTTTTTTTCAAATAAACCAGGAATTTAATTATATTCTCCCTGAACTCACGATTATCCAGGAATTCCCTGACGGAAAAACATTCCAGGATTTTTCCGAAATTATCCGCCAATTCCGAAACCTGCACCCCGTCATCATTATCAACAACCTCCCCGAGCAGATAAATCCAAACATCCCGATATTCCCCGGAATCGCTCTTCAAAAGTTCTGAATAATCAAGTTCTTCTATTATCAGCCGTTCAAACCGTTGCTTGCGGACGAGAGCGCCTATTCCGCCCTGCAGAGACAAATCTTTAACCGGGATCGTTATAACGGCAAACAAAAAACGCAGTTCATCGACCGTAATCCCCCGTTTAATCTGAATGATTTTAATACGGCGTAAATGCAGGCGGCGGATCAGGTCAATAAAAGCCCGGCCGGAGAATTTCTGTTGTTCTATTAAAAGAGAATCGGCTGTAACGCCGATCCTAATGACCGTGCATGACTCCAGCGTAGAATCAACAACAACCTTGAATTCCTCAACGGCCTTTAAAAAAAGCGGGTGGCTTTTTTCGTAAAACGAAAGGATATTCAGGTATTTTTTAAAACTATTGGCGAATTCAATTATTATGTCTTTGCTGTCCATGTAAATGCGTTTTATGTTTTTTTTACTGCCGCGTTCCGTGTCGCGACAAGATTTATCCCCAGGCCCAGTAAATTATTTTCAATGATTTCACCGGAACGGACAGGACGGTTGAGGCGTATCTTTTTAATCTCGGACATAACGTCCAGCACCCGGTCACGGGGAACCGGTTTATCGGTACGGACAGGGACCATCTTGATTTCCAGGGATTCGGCAAGAACGGCGGAAGTAATTAAACGCACCGGGTACTGGATTTCGGTAACCGCGTATGCCGCGCCTTGAGGGCACGTATTTCCCTCGACGGAAATAACCCTGCAGTTTTCAAAATCAACAGTCAGTGTGCATCCCCGTGGACATTCGATACACGTAAGTTTCTTTTTCATTCCGGTTCTTTCAGGTATTCCGCCGCCCGTCTCCCGGCGATTTCGCTGTCTTCGACCACGGAATCCGCCAGATCGTATACTTTAAACGCGTTTCCACAGACAAATAATCCGGGGATATCCGATTCAAAAGCCGCGGGAGAATGCGTTTTCTTATCAAACGTCACGCCGGCCATTTCTATCAATTCGTTTTCGGGTATAAGCCCCACAGATACAAGGACAGTATCGCAGGGAATATCAAAACACGACGCCGGTATCACGGAATTTGTATCATCCACCCGTGCCACCGTTATTTTTTCAACCCTGTTTTTCCCGTGAATACAAACCACCGTATGTCTGAAATAGACGGGAATATCGAAATGTTCCACACATTGTACCATATTTCTCGGAAGACCGCGGCTCTGATTTTGAATTTCTATTATCGCCTTGACTTCAGCGCCTTCCAAAGTAAAACGGCGTGCCATAATCAATCCTATATCCCCGGAACCGACAATCGCGACTTTCCGGCCCGGAAGCAAACCCTCAATATTAATTAACTTCTGCGCCAGTCCGGCGGAAAAAATCCCGGACGGACGAGTCCCGGGAATATGGATCATTTCCCTGGTACGTTCCCGGCAGCCCGTTGCCATTATAACCGCGCGCGCCTGAATTTCATAGAGCAACCCGGGTTTAAAAACCGTTATCCGCTTATCGGAAGACAACCGGACCGCAAACGACTGTAAATTCACCTCAACACCGGATGTCGCCCGAATCTTCTCAATAAACCTTTCGGCGAATTCCGGGCCGGTCAATACTTCTTTGAAATATTTAATCCCAAACCCGGTATGGATGCATTGATTTAAAATACCCCCTAAAAACTGGTCCCGCTCAAGAACAAGGATATCCCGTACACCGTGTTTATACGCGGAAAGAGCCGCCGCCATCCCGGCAGGACCACCTCCCACGATAACTAATTCGCGATTATCCATCCGCCCGATCCTCCACCACGATTTCCGAACCCGGCCCTCTCTTGGAAATATCAGTCAATTTTTTCCCTGTTTCTTCGGAAATA
>JAQUMS010000248.1 GCA_028717985.1 Candidatus Omnitrophota bacterium | reverse complement strand
CGGGTAATTTCTAGAGACCTTTTGGCTATTAATGCTGATGCTCCAGCAAATATGGCGGCAATACTACCAACAATCAATCCTACCTCTTGCCAGAAACCCTGTGATGTTTTATTCCGGAAAGATGAACCGCACGGCTCAAACGCCTGCATGTTTTTGGCAATACTGACCAGGGGAGAAGCGAGATTTTTCTGCCGGTACCAATCATGAATATACCGGTACGCTTTTACGTGCGCGGTTAAAAGATTTCGTTTGACCGTATTAGCGACGGAAAGAGATTTTTTTTGGGGCGGCCACAAACCAAGAATATACGACTGATGGACATATACCAGCGGTTCATTAATAGTTATCCAATACTGTACTGTCTGCCCCAGGGCTTCTATGGTTTTCTCAACATACCGGAGAAAATAATCAACGGATTTTTTTGATTCCCATCCCCCCCGTGAAGCAAACCATAATGGATTGGTAAAATGATGCAGAGTAACCAAAGGTTCGATGCCACGGGCACGCAAAGACGCGATCACATCTTTATAATGAGCCAGGGCCGCCGCGGAAAACTGCCCTTCCCACGGTTCGATCCTGCTCCATTCCACTGAAAAACGATGGGCGTTATGATTAAGAGAGTGGACAATATCAAAATCTTCTTTAAATAACGAATAATGCCTGCAGGCTTCCCCTGACACATCTTTTAATCCGGAATCCTGTTCCCATTGCCACCAATCGCTAAAGGTATTTGATCCCTCTACTTGATGCGCTGCTGTGGCCGCCCCCCAAAGAAAGTTTTCAGGAAATTTCATTATCATAAGCACTTATTATAACACATGGGATAAAAATTAAAAATATTTTACGAGGTACTGATGTTACGAGATTTGTAGGAAGGATACCATCCCAATTCGCAATCTATTGAGAAATTCTCTTACGATAATTTTGGACACTCCCTTTAAGGTAGCACCCCGACTCGTAACCTTATCCAAAATTCTCTTCCGATAATTTTGGACACTCCCTTTAAGGTAGCACCCCGACTCGTAACCTTATCCAAAATTCTCTTCCGATAATTTTGGACACTCGTCGGGGTTGTTAAAAAAAAATCCCGACTTATGTAACGTCGGGATATGTTTGCTTAAAGTGCCGATAAGGCGGGCGAAACTAACGAAGTGTCGCAACCACCCTACAACTGCGGCAACCCAGCCACCATTTCGCCCCTCCCGCTCGGCTTTCCGGTCCATTCAGCCCCCGGATAACGCCTTCCGCGGAAAGAGCAACTTTAGGTCTGTCGGCTTTGTCACGCACGGCAACAACAAAAAACCTCAACTGGTCATGCGCGGCCCCGCGTAGAAAGAGCGAGCGCCAAAGGAAGCGCGGAGCGCCCCCCGGTTTCCCGGGGTTTACCCTTATCGGCTTTAAAACTATACCACACGGCTATGAACTTTTCAAGGCGTTTAGAAAAATTATTTCTAGAAATTAGACGCGTAAATCATTTATTTTCAAATATTTAAAACTGATAAATTTAATTATACGTGTAAGATATTTTTTTAATTCTATTTCTTTTTCATCCGCCCCTAAAATAATAGGGGCCGGTATGGCAGAAAGCCGACCCTTTCCATTTCCTTTAAGGCAAGGTGTGTTAAACCTCCTGTCACACCCGGCCTAAGCGGATTGGCCGGTGTTAAACCTCCTGTTTAAAAAGAAAAACCCTTCGCTTAATGAGGCGAAGGGTTTTCAAGATTACGCAATTGCTATTATCCAGTATAACTTTATTGCCCTGTGGAACCGGTTGAAGAAACTGAACCGCCTTCTGCCGCGGGATTCGCAGGCATTGAAGGAGCAGTTAAAGTCAAATGCTTGCTCAACGCCGACCATGTCTTGGGCCCAACTTTACCATCGGCTTTCAGGCCGTTTGCTTTCTGGAATGCTTCAATAGCATTTTTCGTCTTAGGGCCGATCTTGCCGTCAACTGATCCGGTATAGAATCCGGCATTTTTCAAAGCTTCCTGAATTTCTTTTTCTGTGGGCTTAAACGGACCTGATGGAGGAAGAGGTTCCATTCTGGTTTCACCGATGGGAGACAAAGGCGCCATTGAAGAATCTACAGGTGCGGGAGATGAAGCCGTCATATCTCCTGACTGAGGAGGCGCGGACATCTGTTGCGTCTGCGAAGAAATCCTGTTTAAATCCTCCGGAGCCATAGGCTGTTGTAATTCCTCCAAAGACTGTTGTTTTTTATGACATCCTGCCAATGAAACGCTTAAAGCTACCACCGCAACCGCAATTAAAAACTTCCTCATTAAAAGCTCCTTTCTAAAAAGTTCTTTGTGTTAAAAATTTAACCGTTAATTATATAGTAAGAACGGCGATCTCCGCCTGAATTAAGCGGCGGTTCCCGTTCAAACAGATTAACAAAATTTTTTCTTATTTGTTTTATATTTTAATACTGCCTAAAAAAAATGCAAGCTTTTTTAGCTGTTCTGTTGAGTTCCCACATGTTGAGTTTCCAGATACAGAATAATTTTTATTGCACAGTTCCTGAACTTAAGGGGTGGATAGTTTTTCTTTCACCAGATCGCTGACAAGTTTTCCATCCGCACGGTCGCCCGTTTTCGCCTTTACTTCTTTCATTACTTTACCCATATCTTTCATTCCTTGGGCGCCGGTGGCGGCAACCGCTTCTTCGATTATTTTCTTAATTTCTTCGGCGGGCATCTCCTCGGGAAGATACGCTTTTAATATTACCAATTCCAGTTGTTCTTTTTCCGCAAGGTCCGTCCGGTTCCCCTTGGTAAATTGGTCGATTGAATCAAGATGCTGTTTGATTATCCTTTTAATAACCGCAAGGCATTCCCCGTCGTCAAGAACATCTTTCTTTTTCGCCAGGGCATCATATTTGAACTGCGCGCGCAGAGAACTTAAAACCGTGCTTTTCACCGCGTTGCGGCTCTTCATCGCATCCTTATAATCCTCCATAATTTTCTGTTCTATCATCTCATCCTCCCAT
>JAQUMS010000247.1 GCA_028717985.1 Candidatus Omnitrophota bacterium | reverse complement strand
CGGGTTAAATCCCCACCGCTATTCATTTTATCTTCACGCACAAGAACACTGTTTAATGTTTTTACTCTTCCATCGCTGTTTATATCTACTTTTCCTACAACAAACGCGTCTTTATAAGAAGCAGTGAGAATATCCCCTGTCCCCGATGGATTGGCTGTCATGGTCCGATACTGTGTTGTGCTTCTTGAATCAACCTTATTATTATTATCTTCCCGGTATGTGCCGCGTGAAGGAATAAACAATTGGGATTCCTTGCCTACTCCAATATTATCCGTTCTGACCAAAGCATATTTTCCATCTCCTCCTTCGCCATTCCCTGTCCTTGCCCCGGCGGAAGTCACAACATACGCCCAAACGTCGGATCGGGAAACCCATCCTTCCGTACCTCCTTGATTCTTTATTCTTATATCGCCGGCGCTTGCTTGAGATTTAAGCTGAACGTTGTTTGCCGTAAACATCTGCATATTTTCGGGTAAAGTCTGTTCGGGATATGTCAGGCTCCATCCGTCAAGATCACTGCCTATCCTGGGATTAACAACCGATACCGATTGTCCCTGGACCGGCTTTCCTGATCCCAAAATGGCATCTTTAGCCCAGTTAAAATCATCAACAAGCCCCTGGACTGAAAGATCAATATTCACGGAGGAAGAACTAACGGTAACAGCTTTCATGTTCGGCGCGGATTTCTTTTCAGACAAAGAAGGTTTCGCCTGCATATTTACTTTACCCCAACTCCCGCCGGTTGAACCTGAGCTTGAAGCGCTGATAGTTTTCCCGCTTCCCGCCGCGCTGCTCCCGAAACTTCCGGCCCACACAGGAAGAGATAAACATACCGTACCGATCAACACAGTTAAAAACATACTGGCCCAATACACATTTTTTCTCATTCAAACCTCCTTGTATATCAATGATTATTTTAACTTTCTTATACCGGCGGCTGAATCAAAGACCATTGTTTAATATCACTGTCCATTTCTTCATAACTGTCGTAATGAACTCCTGCCTGGGTTTCCCACGCATAATGATTACTGGATTGCATCCAATAATATTTTGTCCCGGGAAAAGCTCTTCCATCAAGAACAGCCTGATACGTATCGTATTTAAATCCTTTAATATTTCCTGACTCCACTAAATAATCCGTCGTAGTATCGGGACGGAAACTTTCATCAATGGAAGAGGGCCAGAAATTCACGTTCGAGGGATTGGAATTTTTAACCAAAAAATCACACGCTTTTTTATACGCGCCTGCTTCAGTCGAATCTTTAAATTCCCAGGTATCGTTAACTCCGTTAACAGAAGCCTGAAGAGAAAAACTGTAATCACTGGAACCGATACCCGATTTTCCGTTATTAGTAATAGGATATTTACCGTCAACCTTTACTGATTGCCCCTGAGCGGGCATAGCGGGGACATTGCCGGATTGTACCGCATTCTGGAACAAAGAAGCCGGAATAGACGGCAAAGTAACAGCATACCCTCTGACAGTAATAGCTGTTTTAACGGTACCGATATTATTCATTAAATCCTGGACAGCTTTTTTAACTTCGGGATTCTGCATCAATTTCTGCTTTGTGGCCTCACCCGGATATACGACCTGAACATTATCGTTATTTTTAATTATGGACGCCGCCTCCTGCGGGGTTACCACCTTCATGGACACGCTTCCTCCTGATTTTTTACTGTCCTGGTTCATTACAACCTTTCCCCAACTCCCGCCGCTTGAACCCGAACTTGAAGCGCTGATCGTTTTTCCGCTTCCAGCCGCGCTGCCGCCAAAACTCCCGGAATATACGGGTACGGCGTATGCTGATACCACAATCAAAACTGTTAAACAGATGCGTGTCCGAAATACTTTTTTTTGCATTACATCCTCCTTTTTTAAATCAGGTATTGTTTTTTATGCCTCTACTATACAACCGTGAATACAACACTTCTGCGGCCATAGAAAAATCCTGCCGGGACTTAATAGTATCTTTATAAATATTGTTGGGATTTGTTTTACTGTATAAAAAAGGTATGTACAACAGGCAGGCGCTGAAGGAATCTTCGACTGGTGAAATTACTCCGCCGAAGAAATCATACAACCTATATCCACTGATGGTGTGTTTCGTAAAACGCAGGACCTTAATAACCACCGTTGCCGAAATTGTTTTACGTCCCATTACTGAGAATCGCTTTCTCCCCCCGGAAAAAACAAAAAAGGCCACGTTTTGATAAACATATAGTGAACTTTATCAACCCGTGGCCTTTCTAACTAAAACTTTTTCTAAAGAACTTGCACTAAAACTTAACACATAAAATCTGTATTTTCAAGCCGGAATATTATTTTTTAACTGACTTTTTTATTTGTTTACATGGAAGACGCGCACACCCCGGACTTATTTCAAATAAAAATATGCTCCCGGCGTTTTCATAAGTTCGAAATTAATCATAAACAATACCCTTACCGCCGCTTCAGTTACAGCGGCGCAATACACCGCCAAAGACGGGATAACCGCGGACATAAAAATAAGGCTAAAACCGCATAATGTTATCCATGCCGCGAGAGGGACAATAAGAATATTCGAGATCACCGTAACCGGACAGACAATACCGAAATAATACACAATAAAACCTATGGTTCCCATCCATGCGGAAAATGAAACAAGCATGCTTTCGGTTAAAAACCTCATTATACGGTTTTTTATTTTTTCTACACTGCTGATTTTTTTAAAAATGGGGAAAATCGTTATCAACGCGATGACACTGGCAAAAGACAGTTGAAAACTGACGTCAAACAACTGCCCCGGGCAGGAAACTAAAATTATCAAGGCGGCTAAAGCGCACGCGCTGAAAATATCCGGTTCTGCGCGTAAAAAATAAGCCGATATAAACACGATCGCCATAATAGTAGCGCGTAAAACAGGAGGAGAAGACCCGGTAATAAAACAATATCCGCTAATCAAAATTATTGACAAGACTAACCGGACTCTCCGGGGAATCCTCATAAT
>JAQUMS010000246.1 GCA_028717985.1 Candidatus Omnitrophota bacterium | reverse complement strand
GACAGCGTGTGAGGGTTATGCTAAAGTAAAATCAAAGAGGAAGAGTTTTTTTGTTTAACCCTACAAGGAGGTGGATGATGGGAGAGTGGCAGATGATTTTAGTCGAACCTGCTAAAACAATGTTTTCCCAGATAGGTCAATTCTTGGTTAGTTTTCTCTTGGTTATTTTTATCCTGTTGATTGGATGGCTTATTGCCCGCGCTATCAAAGCGGTTATCACGAAAGTGCTCGCCACATTAAAACTTGACGATCTTGCCGATAAAATTTCCTTAACCGCGTTGCTGACAAAAGGCGGGATTACGTACGGCGTTTCGGAATTAATAGGGGTTATTTTTTATTGGTTGATGCTTTTAATTACGTTTGTAATCGCCATTAACGCTATCGGTTTAACGATTGCCGCTGAACTCTTAAACCGGATAGTTCTGTATATTCCTAATATTATAGCGGCGATATTCATTCTTATCTTGGGTATGTTCGTCGCTACGATCTTAAAAAACATTGTTCAAACGGCGGCAAAAAACGCCGGGTTATCGCAATCGGCATTCCTTGCCAACCTGGTGGAAATAGTGATTATTGTTTTTGCGGTTTTGATCGCTCTTGAACAATTGAATATCGGCGCGCGGATCATTGAATTGATTGTCAGCATCGTGCTTGCTTCTTTCGGCTTGGGTTGGGCGCTTGCCTTTGGCCTTGGCTGTAAGGATATTGCCGGTAAAATGGTAGCCGATACGCTTGAAAAGTTTAAAAACAAATAATAAACGCAGAGTATTCTTGTTTCTCCAGAACCCCGCCTTGTTAACAGGCGGGGTTCTTTTATCCCGGAACGATTATCCGGTCGTCTTCCATGAAAAATAATAATAAGAAAAAACAGATTTACACATTTACTGATTCCGCAGGTACCTTTACCGTTGCTGATCCCTATCGCTATCCGCTTTATTTCCCTTTGACTAACAGGGACGGTTCTCTTTTGAGTTCTATCAGTCCTAATCTGGCGGGCGATATCAAACACGATAACGACCATTTTATAACTATTCCCGCGAGCATCGAAGATGTGCGCAGTAATCTTTTGTGCAGGAGGGAGTTTTTTCTTTCGATTGGGAAAAATCCTATCCGGCTTTCGTCCTCGTCACCGGCTGTTCTGGAAGCGGGTTTCTTATACCATAAACTGACTAAACGAATACACGGGCTTCGGGTTGAAATCCTTAATTTTATTCCGTTTGACAGCGCAGTTGAAGTGATGGCGGTACATGTGATGAATGAATCTGCATCTGTTAAAAATATTGTACCCACGTCTTTTATCCCTTTATACGGCAGAGGTGAGCGGAACATACGTGATCATCGGCATGTAACTTCTCTTCTTAACAGGATCACGTTAAGTCCTTTCGGGATTGATCTAAAACCTACGATGATATTCGATGAAAAAGGACATACGGTTAATAAGACAACGTATTTTGTCCGGGGGTATCAAAGCGGAGGCGCTCCTCTTCAAGGGCAATTCCCGACACTTGATTATTTTTTCGGAACGGGAGATGTTATTTGTCCCGATGCTGTCAGAAAACCGGTTAAACCAACCAGCGTTATGTCTCCGGAATACAACGGCAAAGAGGTTTGCGCCGCTTTCCGTTTTACGGAACGGGCTTTAAAACAAGGGGAATCTGTCCGGTATATTCTGCTTATTGGAATGGAAGATGACGATAAAAAGATAGATCGTGTTTGTTCTTGTTTTAATACTCCTCAGAAAGTAAGTTTAAGCCTTGAATCAACCAAAGAATACTGGCGAAAGCGTAATGAATCCGGTCTTTCATTCGCCTTCAATGATTTTCAGTATGATAACTGGCTTTTATGGGTGAAATTACAACCAACTTTGCGTAAATTATTCGGATGTTCTTTTCTCCCCCATTTTGATTACGGTAAGGGAGGGAGGGGATGGCGGGATTTATGGCAGGATGCGTTGACCCTTACACTTACTGAACCCGAAAAAGCTGAACAACTTATTGTTTCCAGTTTCAAGGGCGTCAGGATCGACGGATCGAACGCGACTATTATAACCGGAGAAGGGGATTTTATTTCCGATCGTAACCGGATTAACCGGGTTTGGATGGATCACGGAGTATGGCCGTATCTTACAACCCGGTTATATATCCATAAAACCGGGGATACCGGCCTGCTTTTAAAAAATGTTTCTTATTTCCAGGATCATCAATTTAAGCGGTCTAAAACAAGCAACCCGGGCGCGTTTTCAAAAGATTTTCTGTTAAGGGAAAAAAACGGGCAGGTTTATGAAGGCACTATTCTGGAACATCTTCTGGTTCAGAATCTGGTTCAGTTTTTTAATGTGGGTAAACATAATATAGTCCGTTTGGAAAATGCAGATTGGAATGATGGTTTGGATATGGCTTCCGAGCAGGGAGAGAGTGTTACTTTCAGCTGTATGTATGCGCATAATTTAAAGGATCTGTGTGTTTTTCTGAAAAAATTGAAAGATACAACAGCCGTTGTTTCTTTATGCGAAGATATATCCCTTCTGTTGGATGGGACAGGTACTATTCCGGTTGACTATTCCGACTACCGTGAAAAACAGAAACGACTGGATGCGTATCTGGATAAGGTTTGTGATTTCAAAGGGCGCCGGAGCGATTTTCTGATTGAAGATCTCATACGGGATTTAACCCGGAAGTCAGAGCATTTATCCGCGTGGATTAGAACTCATGAATGGCTTCACGAAGGTTTTTTTAATGGATACTACGATAATACTTCGGAGCGAGTGGAGGGTGCAAAAAAGAAATTGACGCGTATGATGCTTCCTTCTCAGGTCTTTGCCATCATGAGCGGAGTTGCGGAAGAACGTCAAATTATCACAGCGTGGAATTCCATTAAAAAGAACCTGTATGATAAATCTTTGAAAGGTTTCCGGTTGAATACCGATTTTTCCTCGGTATATCTTGATTTGGGCAGGGCGTTCGGTTTTTCATATGGAGATAAAGAAAACGGCGCTTTTTTTAACC